>DASXJO010000697.1:0-2437 GCA_036497385.1 Candidatus Angelobacter sp.
CTCTGCCGGGACCGGGTCAGTTGCAGACGAGCTGAAAGCGTTACGCGAAGCTATCAGCCAGCAGCAAAAGCAAATTTCCCAGCAACAACAACAGATCCAGACTCTGGAACAGCAATTGGAAAACAAGACCTCTGGCACACCTCACGTCGCTGATGCATCCATGCGCACAGTGCCGGTCCCGGTGAAAGCCACTGTGGTGCAGGAAACAGAAAAACCGAAAGAGTCTCCACTTTCCTTCCGCATTGGCAGCACGGACTTCACCCCCGGCGGATTCGTCGATTTTGAAAACATTTTCCGCACTACCAACACAAACAACGTGACGGCGACCAATTTCTGGGCCATTCCATTCAGCAACACCCCACAAGGTCACCTCACTGAGTACCGCTCCACGGGGCAATATTCGCGAATCAATTTGAAAGTGAACGGAAAATACGGTGAGAACAACGTTACAGGCTACGTAGAAGCCGATTTCAACGGCAATGATGCCGGAAACGTTTTTGTTACCTCGAACCCGCATACTATGCGCGTGCGGCTTTACTGGGTAGATCTTAAGCGTGGCGGCTGGGAGTTCCTGGGAGGCCAGACGTGGGGCCTGCAGACTCCGAACCGGGTGGGCGTATCGCCCAATCCTGCAGACCTGGCAATCACCATTGGTGAGGATGCACAGACCCACGTGGGATTGAACTACACGCGCGCCGCGGAGTTCCGTGCCGCCTACCACTTTAGTGATCACTTCGTGTGGGCTTTCGCGATCCAGAACCCGGAGACGTTTGGAGGCCAGAACGAAATAACCTTTCCCGCTGCCTTTAACACTGCCCTGACACCTCAGGTCGATCTTACAACTACCGCGAATGCCGGCAACCTGATGCCGGATCTGATCACGAAATTCGCCTTTGATCCCGGCAAGCACTTCCACTTTGAAGCCGGGGGATTGACCACCAGCGCGAAGGTCGCCGTTGTACCTAGCGTCCCGGCCGCAACTTTCGTGACACACACAAAAATTGAGGGTGGGATTTTCGCCGCCACCAACATCGAGCTGTTCAAGGGCTTCCGCTTCCTCGCCAGCGGAATGTGGGGACCGGGCGTGGGCCGTTATTTGATTGGCATGGCCCCGCAGATCGTAGTAGTTCCTGTGTCAGCCCCCGGCGCGGCGTGTAATTCAGCTGGCGGTTGTGATGTCACTATTTCACCTGTCCATTCCGGCGACGCCATCGCCGGCTTTGAAGCCCAGGCTGGCAAGAAAACATTGCTTGGCTTTTACGCAGGAGCAATGTATGCCCAGCGTAATTCCGTAGTTGACCTAACCAAGGCTGGCGCTCCGGCTTTTATTGGTTTTGGCGGGCCAGGATCGGCCAATACCAACAATCGCACTGTCCAGGAAGTCACGTTTGATTGGAACCAGACTTTCTGGAAAAACCCACAATACGGGTCAGTGTTCCTGGTGAACCAGCTCTCTTACATCTCCCGCAGCCCGTGGAATGTACCGCTTGGCGCACCCAAGAATGCCCACCTTACGCAGGTATTTGTGAGCTTGCGCTACGCTTTGCCGTAGACTCAACTTCCACGTTTCAAACAGAGCGCCGGTTTAGAGCCGGCGCTTTTTTCTGTCGCTAAGCGGCACGCCACAAGCGGCTACCTCGCTCACCGCGTAAGATATCAATGTGGCCGCATTTACGCGCATACGCCGCGGGATAATTATTCTTGTGCTGCTCACGACGGCAGCAGCAATGGCCCAACAGGGTTCCGCTCAGCATGCCCGCGTGGAATTATTGGCGCGGCAAGCGTCTGTAAAACCAGGATCTGACCTGCAACTGGGCGTGCACTTCATCTTAGAATCCGACTGGCACATTTACTGGATCAATCCCGGCGACTCAGGCCAGCCACCTTCTTTCAAATGGCAATTGCCTTCCGGCTTCACGCCCGGCGAGATTCAGTGGCCGCATCCAGAGCGCATTCAGCCCAACAAGGAATTGGCAAACTTCGGCTATCACGGTGAAATCTTGCTGCCGATCAACATTCATGTTCCTACGCGGCTTGGTACTAGCAGCCCGGTTGAATTCGCAGTGGAAGTTAAATGGCTTATCTGCCGCGAAGTTTGCATTCCCGAGTATGCCAAGCTACATCTGACAGTGCCCGTCTCATCGATCCAAAGGGTTGATCAGCAACATGCAGAGCTCTTCGCAAACGCCGGCAAACTGATCCCTCAGTCTTTGCCCCGCGCCTGGAATGCGAGCGCCACGTCGGCCAAGGACGATTTTGTCCTGACGATCCGGGCAGGCAAGCCAATTACGCAAGCAGAATTCTTTCCCCTTGATCCCGGGCAGATCGATAATCCTGCCCCGCAAAAACTTCAGCCAACGCGTTCCGGCGTCAAGATAACTTTAAAGAAATCCGATCTGCTTGTTAACCCGATCACAGTCTTGCGTGGCGTGCTGGT
>DASXJO010000698.1:0-2427 GCA_036497385.1 Candidatus Angelobacter sp.
GGGAAAAATGCCTGAAAGCAAAAGTAAAAGTTGTGGGAAGATGAATTAAAGTCCAATCATGCCACTGTACCTGGGTATTGACGCCGGAGGCACCAAGACAGACTGCGCCGTGAGCAATGGCGCGGAGCTGCTGGGCCAGGCTACGGGTGCAAGCTGCAAACTGGCGCGTGTGGGCAAGGAACGCGGACGAGAAAACCTTCAGGCAGTGATTCGGCAGGCCACTGAAACCGCGCGCGTGGATACGGGCAAGATCCAGCATGTCTGCATTGGAATGGCCGGAGCTTCTTTGGCGGAGGCAGTGCACTGGGCGCAACAGACCATCCGCGAGCTCATGCCGGAATCCACAATCTATGTTGCCGGCGACCACGTGATCGCGCATCGCGCTGCGTTTGGCACGTCACCGGGAGTGCTGGTGATTTCCGGCACGGGATCGATTGCTTTTGGACGCAACCAGAATGGAGAAACCGCGCGGGCCGGAGGCTGGGGGCCAAACGTCTCCGATGAGGGCTCAGCGTTCTGGGTAGGCCGGGAGGCCGTGACGGCAGCATTGCATGCGTTTGATTTTGGCAAGAGCAACGGCCTGCTCGCCACAATTGCCGATTGCTGGAAGGTGGCCCCGGAAGAGGTGATCCGGCTGGCAAACTCCTCGGAACCGAGATTTCCCGAACTCGCGGGGCCAGTGGTGAACGCCGCGGAACAGGGTGATGCGAGCGCGCGGGGCATTACAGATCGCGCAGGCAAAGCGCTTGCAGGATTGGCAAGCGCAGTCATCAAGCGGCTGTGGCCCGACGGGGGCGTGGTGCCGGTGGCGCTGGCAGGCGGAGTGCTTCAAGGATCTCCACTGGTGCGGCAGGCATTTAAGGAAGCCATGAGAGTGGAGCAGCCGCAAGCTGCCGTGAGCTTTGCGTTTGTGCGTCCGGTGCTCGGCGCGCTGGAGATTGCCGCGCAACGCGGAGTGAGACGATGAGCGAGTGGGGCACGCACGACAACGAAGGCGGAGTGGAAGCCCCGGAGCAGCCTGAACCGCCACGCGTCCGCAGTGAGATAAAGAAAATATCTTTGCCTGCCGATGCCGATCTGGAGCGGCTGGTGCATGAATCCGATCCGGAAGTCCTTGCCGCCGTGGCTGCCGACGCGCGCCTGACGGAAGACCTGGCGCTGGCGTTGCTCAACCATCGCGACCTGCCGCGTGAAGCCCTGGAAGCGCTGAGCAAGAATGGCTCGCTGATGCGGCAACGCAAGGTGCGGATGGCGGTGGTGATGCATCCGCGCACTCCGCGGCACGTATCAGTGCCGACGATTCGCCATCTTTATACTTTTGATCTGATGCAGGTTGCATTGCTGCCATCGGTGCAGCCGGACGTGAAACGCGCAGCGGAAGAAGTGCTCATCAACAAACTGGCAAGTATTTCGTCGGGCGAGCGAGCGACGCTGGCGCGGCGCAGTTCAGGCCGCGTGGCTGCAGCGCTGCTGCTGGATAAAGAAGAGCGCATCATGCAGGCTGCCCTGGCCAATCCGCAGATGACGGAAGTTTCCATTGTGAAGGTTTTGAAAGCAGAACATGGGACGGAACTGCTGGCGCCCGCGGTTTCACGCCACCAGAAATGGTCCTATCGCAACGATGTGAAGGCCGCGCTGCTGGGGAACAAGAACACGCCTTCAGGCCGGCTGATTCACCTTGCGGCTGAGCTTCCCATCCATTTGATCAAAAACGTGTTGCGCAGCGGCAGGTTGAGCAGCCAGGCAAAGAATAGTTTACTGGCGGTGCTGGAGAAGCGCGGTTCCGTGAAAAGCCTTTGAAAGACAGAGCAAAGGTGGAAGCGGAGGAAAGAAAGTAGATCCCATGGGCGAATCAGCGGCAAACGTCTTATCGTAAAGTTCCGTTAACCATTCTCCCAATTCATTAGCAATACGAATTAACCATCCTGACAATTATTAACCCCTGCCTTACCCAGTGTTTACGACCGAAAGCCCTTCTTGCGGGTCTATATGTACAGAAGGCCGGAGACGCGGCCTGGGGGTTCGAAAATGAAATTCTTAACAAGCAAATGGACGATTATTGGCGTGCTTCTGGTGGCCATTGGGCTGCTTACGGCTTTCAAGTATGAGAGCAAGAAGACGCCGCAATATTTCACTGAGAAGGTGCAGAAGGGCGACATACAAAACGTTGTCCAGGCTACGGGCACCATCAACGCCGTGACCACGGTGCAAGTGGGCTCACAGGTGTCTGGGACCATTCAGACGCTGGCGGCGGATTTCAATTCGCACGTGAAGAAGAACCAGGTGATCGCGCAGATTGATCCGTCACTCTTTCAGGGAGCGCTGTTGCAGGCAAAGGCCGACCTGGCTGACGCGCAAGCGAACCTGATTGCGGCCAAGGCCAATCTGGATAAAGCGCAAGCAGCGGCGGCGCAGGCGAAGCTCGAC
>DASXJO010000699.1:0-2436 GCA_036497385.1 Candidatus Angelobacter sp.
TGTGGATACTGTCTCTGGTCGCCGAGAACTTACTTACCCGCGAATACGCCAATGAAGGCCTGCTGCGTTTTGCTTTTACCGACTATCTTACCGGCCTGCGCACGCGAGGGTACTTTGAGCAACAACTGGAGCTGGAGTTCAAGCGCGCTGAACGTAAGCAGCAGAAGTTCGCTCTGTTAATGATAGACATCGACCATTTCAAGGTACTGAACGATACGTTTGGCCACCACGTAGGCGACCAGCTCTTGCGCGACGTTACGTCTATCCTGATGAAAGACATGCGTGAAGTGGATACGGTGGCGCGTTATGGCGGTGAAGAATTTGTAATCATCCTGCCGGAAACCACTGAGCCCGGCGCCGTTTTTGTGGCCCAGCGCCTGCGCCGCGCCGTGGACCAGGCCAAATTTTTTGCCGGATCGCCCCACTCTGTCCAGCATCTTACAATCAGCATTGGCGTGGCCCTTTATGATACTGATGCACAGTTCAAGCGCGACCTGATTGAGTTTGCCGATGCCGCTCTTTACGCCGCAAAACATGCGGGCCGCAACCGCGTGATCTCTTATTCCGAGCTGAGCAAGCAAGGACGCGAAGTTTCATAATGAGTTCAAGTTTTTCTACCGCGCAAAAGCGCGAACAATCCGACGGTACGGGCGCCTTGCCACGCTTCACCAAGACCAAAGTATGGCGGGTGATCCATGCCTGCGAATATGCTCGCGACGTGCTGCCGGTGGTGGAAGGACAAGTCGCTGTGGGCATGCGGCCGTTCATCGTTACGCCGCAGGGCGCGGGCACGGCTGAAGTTTACCTTTCCGGCGGCAATCAGGACCAGCCACGGTCGCTCTCGCTTCTTCGCTCCTGGCAGGACGTGCGCAACTGGCGTAAGTCACTGCTCGACTGCGCTCCTGAAACTAGCTCTGACCTGGTGCATGCACATTGCTTCGCCGCCGGCATGGCCGCCGTACGAAGCTGTAGCTGTGTGGTCTATGATTTAGGCGCATGCATTGAAGAAATGGCCATCTCCGCCGGCTTATGTGAACCCGGCAGCTGGATGGGGCGCTCTTTCCGCGTGGCGGAACAATTCATCCTTTCCCGTGCCGCAGCCGTGATTGTGCATTCGTTAGGGCTAAAAGAAGCTGCGCTGGAACGTGGCGCGCCGCCCGACTCAGTCTTTCTAATTCCCGAGCCGATCAGTGAAGACAACGAACCTCCTGCGCTTTCGCAGGACTATGACTTTTTGACTCGACGCTTCGGCTTCCAGCCTGACTCGGTTTCGTTCTTCGTTCCGCTGTTTGCTCATGATGCACAAGAGCAGCTTTCGGCCGCCGCAGTTTCCGTGCTGGAAGGTTTTGCTTTGTGTTGCAATGAACTGCCGCAATTTAACCTACTGCTGGAAGCGCCGGAAAGCGCGCGCAAAGCGATCAACGAACATGCTTCGCGGCTCGGAATTTCGCAGCACGTAGCACTGGTCCACCAGTTTGACGTTCCTGCGACCATGCAGAGCGCGCACGTCGTCGTCGCCATGGGAGAACTTCCCGCCGATGCCGTTGCCGCCCGCGAGCCTAATGAAACATGCATGAAAAGCCTGTGGCAGGGCAAGACGCTTCTCGCGGCCGACGTGCCGCGCAATCGTGATGCCAGCCCTGAAGGCCGCGGCTGCCTGTGGTTTGAGGCCGACAACCCGCGGGATCTCGGCTATCGCATGGCCTTTGTGGGGCGCAACCCGGAATTTCGCGCCGCTTTGGGCGCTGCCGGCCGCATGTTCATCTATGAAACGCGCAACTCGTCTGCTATTGGCCAGAAATACGACGAAGCCTACCGCTTTGCCGCCAGCCGCAAAAAATCCAACGGCGTGGGCCCTAACATGGTTCGCCTGGAGACGGCGGAAAACTTTGGGTAGTTTAGTTTCGGGTTTTCTAACTGGCTGATTGTCTTTTCCGTGCAGAGTCATCAGTGTCAATCAGTGGTGAAACGCTTGTTCCGATATTTCAGATTTTCTGATCCGCGCCGGTCCGCCTTACGGTCCTTCACAAAGCCAGAAAATTCTGCAGCAGCAAGCGCCCCGATTCGGTCAGCACGCTTTCCGGATGGAACTGTACACCCTCGACAGGGAAGCGGCGATGCCGCAATCCCATGATTACCCGTGTGCCGTCGGCTTCATGCGTTTCCGCGCTGATTTCCAGTTCGCTGGGCAAGCCTTCTTCCGCCACGATCAATGAATGGTACCGTGTCGCTGTCATGGGTTGCGGCGCATTCTTAAAGAGCGTTTTACCGTCGTGCTGGATACGGCTGGTTTTCCCGTGCATGAGTTGATGCGCCCGGACAACGTTTCCGCCAAAAGCGGCGCCAATTGCCTGATGTCCCAGGCACACGCCAAGCACCGGCCGCTTGCCGGCAAAGTGCTTGATCAGATCAATGCTGATGCCCGCCTTTTGCGGC
>DASXJO010000700.1:0-2026 GCA_036497385.1 Candidatus Angelobacter sp.
CTTTCATCTGGGAACGGTGACTGCGGCCCTCACTTTCAACGTTCTGGACGTTTCCGCAGTGATGGTGCTGCTGGGAGTGGGACTGGCCTTGTTCCGGCGCGCACGTGACCGTGGCGCAATTTCGGTCCAACAATTTGCCCATGACATGATGCCACTGCTCATGCTCTTTGCGATTTCCATTACCGGCCTTTTCCTCACGGCATCCACGCATCTGCTGCATGGCCTCAATTACGGGTTTTTGTCGATGCTGCATGCCGTCACCGTGATTTTCACGCTGCTGTATCTCCCTTTTGGGAAGTTCTTTCATATTTTTCAGCGGCCGGCGCAGATCGGCGTGCAGTTCTATAAAGAAGAAGGCGCGCGGACCGAACAGGCAAAATGCCTGCGTTGCGGCGAACCGTTTGCCTCACGCCTTCACATTGAGGACCTTAAGGAAGTCCAGCAGGCGCTGGGCATCGATTATCAACTTCCAAGCAGCGGCCATTACCAGGACGTATGTCCGGCGTGCCGGCGGAAATCGCTGGCCATGGCCCAGGATAGCAAATGGCGCGAACAGGGCACGCGTCTGGCATCTGCCTCAGAATCGACGAGAGATACATGGCCAAACTACCAGTAACAATTCCTGAGTTAGTCTCCCATTTCGGGCCGACTCTGAACCGAATTCCCGCAAACGGATGGAATGCCGACGTGGAACCGGACCGTACAGTAAAGACACACTGCTGCTTTTGCGGACAACAGTGCGGCATTCAACTCAAGGTGAAAGATAACCGGGTGATCGGTTTCGAGCCGTGGGAAGATTTTCCTTTCAATCAGGGGCGGCTCTGTCCCAAGGGCGTGAAACGCTACATGCAGGATGAACATCCCGACCGGCTGAAAGCGCCGCTGATGCGGAAAGATGGAACAGGTTTTGTGGCTGTGAGTTGGAGTGAAGCGCTCGACAAAGTCGCAAGCGAGATCAAGCGTATCCAGCAGACGTATGGCCCTGATTCTTTTGCGCTGCTGGGTGGGGCTTCGTTGACCAATGAAAAAGCTTACCTCATGGGCAAGTTTGCGCGAGTTGCGGTCAAGACTGCCAACATCGATTACAACGGCCGGCTATGCATGGTTTCTGCTGCTGCGGCATCGAAGAAAATTTTCGGGATCGATCGCGCGGCCAATCCGTGGAGCGATATTCCACTGGCAAAAGCCATTTTGGTTGCAGGTGCAAATGTTGCCGAGTGCGCTCCTATTACCACGCACTACTTATGGCAGGCCCGTGAAAATGGCGCCAAGCTGATCGTGATGGATCCGCGCATGACGCCCATAGCGCGCAATGCCGACCTTTATATTCCGGTCCGTTCGGGCGGGGATATCGGTGTGTTCAACGGGATGTTGCACATCATGATCGAGCGTGGCTGGATCAATCGCGAATTTATCGCACAGCACACCACGGGATGGGAGCAGGTGGAGGAGACAGTCCGGAAGTACACGCCTGAGTACGCTTCCAAAATCGCGGGCGTGCCCGCCAGCATGATCGTGAAAGCGGCTGAGATCTGGGGCCCGGCCTCTACCAGCTTTCTGCTCCATGCCCGAGGGATTGAGCACCACACCAAAGGCGCACAGAATTGCCTGGCCGCAATCAACCTGGTGGTTGCGACCGGACGCATCGGGCGCGAAGGCTGCGGTTATGCCATGATCACCGGCCAGGGTAATGGCCAGGGTGGGCGCGAGCAAGGACAAAAAATGCGATCAGCTTCCGGGCGGGCGTGACGTCGAGAACCCTGAGCATCGCAAATACATCGCCAGCGTCTGGGGCGTGCCGGAGGAGACGATCCCCCACAAAGGGCTCTCGATGGTCCCAATTTTTGAGGCCGTTCATGCCGGCAAAATCAAAGGATTGTTGGGGATCTCATGCAATCCCATGGTTTCACTGCCCAACAACTCTTACATCCGTGAGGCATTCGAAAAACTGGAGTTCTTCTCGCAGATTGACTTCTTCATGTCTGAGACGGCGCGCTACGCGGATGTGGTGCTTGCCGGTTCATTA
>DASXJO010000701.1:0-19424 GCA_036497385.1 Candidatus Angelobacter sp.
GGGCCCGGAGAATGATCCAAGAATTTGTTTGCATATAGAGATATCAGTGCAATCCTGGCAACCAGAGTGCGACAGGACCTGTGCATCACAGCGCGTTTGGCATTGTCCGGGAGGATCACCGTGAGTCACTAGCTACTTTCCAAACATTTCCGTGGCGCCAATCAGGTCCGCACTAGTCTTGGTTGCCTCAGGAACAACCTAGTCCGCAGGCTCGCATCACGTAACTGTTAAAAGCGCCAGTTTGCTCTTAGGTGGAGTTGAGAGCAGCAGCAGAGTCATGGCCTGAATCTGCGCACGCGAAATGTCCGTCTGATTGACTGCGGGCTTCAATGGGAGTTGCGCCAATGCAGAACGTAAGTCATCATCAGGGCGCTGGCAATGGCTGCGAACAGCCATAGCGTCGCGATCACGAGAGAAGCAACTGCGGCAGGCATCGGTCCGACTTTTTCTTGTTTGCTGATTGTCGCGATCTTCGCAAGTTTGTGGCATTGCTTGAGCACATCTGGCGGTGTAAGCCGGTAAAGAAGTTTTGCACCCATATATAAAACGAGTGCGTCATCCATAAATCCGAGTACAGGAATGAAGAATGAAGCTGGGGATGAGTTGAACAGGACTGAACAGGTAACCTGCGGAACACACTGCCACCAGCTTTGCATACCATCTCGTTCGAGGGTGCTTAAAGACAAAATAGAAGGCGTAAGCCTGCTCCTGGATCCGCTGGACATGTCGATTCCATTGCAGCACAAGCAGACTTCGGCTCGAAGCTCCCTAAAGTTAGGACACATTCAGGGCTGAAAACTTCCTGATCGACGGCCGGCATCGCTCTCCATGCGGCGAAAACTCATGAGTTCCTCAACTCCACTCAGGCGTTGATGACGTCTTGGCAAAACCATCTGCATGTTCTGCCAGTTGCGTCTTTATTCGGTTGTGCTTATAAACCGCTTTAGGGCCAAGTCCAATGCTCTCCTACTTCTCTTGCCCCAAAAGAAACGGGAGAAGATGAAGGATGAATTTCTACTTTTTCGGTGGTTGGCTGCAAGCCAAAAAGCAAAGGATCGTTTTTTTGCGGCGAGCATCAGTGCGATGTCGCAAAGTGTACCGGCACTGCCAACGCCAACGACTTTCAACGACAGATCCATGAGACGGTGCCGGTCGAACAATATTTTGAGGTCGTCTGCCAAACTGTTGCGATAGCGAGCAAGAACCTGTTGAACGTTGGCGCGGTTGCTCTCCAGGTTGATAAGGGGATGATGAAAGATGAGTGGCGGAGCCTCCTTGATAGCGTATCTGCGGCCATCGTGTTCAGCCAGCGTGGGAAAGTCATGCTCGGAAACGCTGCGCTCCCGTTCTTTTTGAACGCGCTTATTGAGTCGAGCCCGGACAGCTTTAGTGTGAATGGCAGCCAGCTCATTGCTTAGATCCACGCTCGAATACCAGGTCTCAAGTACCGGCGCTTCTGAGTACTCCCGCATGTGCTCGCGATAAGAACGGAGACAGGCCATGGCCGCATCGCGCTGGTCAGAGGCGGCGAAACCATTGGATCGGCACGCCAGCACAAAACTTGCGGCGAGGCACTTTACATCCCATTCGCAAGGTCCCGGCGCGGTCTCGTCAAAATCATTGATGTCAAGTTCATCCGGCGCTCTGCTGTGGCAAAAGCCGCCCAGGTTCATTAAATGACAATCTCCACAAAGCTGTGCGCGCAGACCGGAAGCCGGCATGGGCCCCAGGTCCGCCGCCATGATGTCCGCGGTGCCGCGATAGAACGTGAGTGGCGAAACCGCCATGCGGCCATACCGGATCGGCAGCAGCTCCTGGATTCTGCCTTCACCGGATTCCAGAATGAGGCTGACCGGATCACTGCGATGAGGAGCCGTCGCCCACCTTTCATGCTCCGCACGCGGTATGCGATCACGTACGCCTTCCCCGCGCCGTGCCGTTCCTGATGAATTGGAGAGGTTCCGGGTCAGCAAAGATGCCGAGGACCTGGTCCTTCGTCCTCTTTCAGGAGGGCGACATATGATTTTTTACTGCAAATTTGATCAATTCAGCATTGCTGTGTATCCCCAGCGTCTCCATAATGCGGTATTTGTGAAAGGCGACAGTTCGGGGCGTCAGTCCCAGAATGTCAGCTACTTCTTTCATCAGCCGTCCCTCAGCCAGGAGTTGCAGAACTTCAACTTGGCGCGGAGTGAGCTTCTTGTCCGGGGACTTGGGATTAGGAGAGCGTATGAATGCCTCTTCCATTGCGTGTTTGATCAATGGCGTCACGTATTTGCGGCCACACAGCACTTCATGAATTGCCTTGAGCAATTCGGTGCCGGCGGAACTCTTCAGCAGGTAGGCTGCTGCTCCGCTGCGTAGCGCCTCTGACGCCAAATCACCATCCTCATTCATGGTGACGTACACCATCTTTGTTTTTGGTATCAGGTCTCTGAGCCTTTGCCCGGCAGCCAGACCATTCAGGCAAGGCATACCAATATCAACGAGAATTACGTCCGGTTTCAGGTCTGGTGCTTTCTCCAGCAGTGCGCGCCCGTCAGATACGGTCGCAATAACTTCATAGTGGGGCTCCAGAAGTTTCCGGAAGGCATCTACTATCATCGTATGGTCATCGGCGATGAGGACAGTTGGTTTTTGCATAATGTGCCCGCTGCTTTCTGCTGTTTCTAAAGAAATGCTGGTTGAAAGCTTACGTTTATCAAACAGGGAAATCACAGAAAAATCACGCTGGTAACTAGTTAGTTATTGAGCGCCAAGATGCGCCACTCGCATCATCCAGCGAACAAAAACAAGTTTCCACCTATAATTATGCATCAAATAGCGCGATTAACCCCCAGGCCCCAAGGCCGACCCTGTCAATAGTGACTCTTTTCTTTAAGCATGGAATGCTCCAAAGTGCATTCAGGGATAAGGCATACATCAGCGCCGATGAAAGCGCCGCATTACGGTTCGGTCAGTCATCTGGCTGCAGACTTAGTATTCGTAATTGAGCCGGAGGGCCAGGAAAACTGTCGGTTTTACCAGAGGTGGTGGTGCCTGAAAGCGAAGAGACCATAGGCTTACAGCCAGATCTTCGGCCAGAAGCCTAAAACAGTCTGCTCAACGGTGGAAGAAAAGAACTTTCTTAAGGCCCCGGTGTTTTTATTACGAGCGTAATGCGGCAAAAGCAGGCTATTCTTGGAGTTACGGGGAAGGCGGGCTATTCTCATGATGATGGCCGTTCCTGACAGAAAACCGCGGATTATTGTGGCCGATGACAATGCCAAGGTCCTTCTAACGCTTGTATCCGCTCTAACGAAGGACTTTGACGTGGTTGCCACAGCCACCGACGGCCGTTCTGCCCTGACCTATATCCGGCAGTTGCAACCCTGTGTGGCCGTGCTGGACCTGAATATGCCCGAACTGAGCGGTATCGAGGTTACCAGGGAAATCATGCGGCTGCGGTTGACTTGTGTGGTAGTAATCTGCTCTGTCGAGTCTGACCTGGAACTGATTTCAGCCGCACAATTGGCAGGAGCACTGGGCTATGTGCTTAAACGCCGTCTTAATAAGGATCTTGTGGCTGCCGTTAAACGTGCAGCTAGCGGTGAAGGCTTTTTTTTCAGTTCAGAACCAATCCGCCCAAGAATTTCTCGCTGAAAGCGCTTAAGCAGGTCGTTTAAGCAGACACATTCTCAGTTCTGAGTCTTTGCTTCAGCCGCGAATCAAATACCTGCGTATCATCTCACTTGCACAAAGGAACATAGTCTCCAATATCCAACAGCGATCTTTCTGCCGCGGAGTCAAAGCGAACTCGTGGGGTCCTCACGAGAGTTAAATTCATCGCTCCATGATTTCTGCGCGGGCGCCAAGGTAATGCCTCGTAAGCTAAATCGAAGGCAACCCCATGCCTTGACCATTTGATTGGTGGGCTCATTGAATGAATATTAGGAAAAGTTACCTGGGAACAACTGATGGGACCTGCAGCCCTGATCTCCAATCTCTTGCGCAGATGCTCCGGATTCGTGTCCTTTGCGCGTTGCCATTGTTGCTTTCTGGCAGTCTTGCCAATGGCACATGGTAGGCCGAAGCTCGTCACGTACGGCCGGCGAGTTGCTGAAGTAAGACCGATAGAGAGCCCCTGCAAGGCTGCGTAGTTAGCAGATCCCAAGCTGCCAACGGATATCACTTAATCTTGCAGTAGCTAGAGCATTGCACAGCTGCTGCATGCCGCGCGGTGGCGCAACGTGAGCCGCGCAGTTACGTCTCCGCCCGATTATTAGCCAGCATTCGACAGCACCGAAAGAATAGCTGTAAATCCAGGTAAGCCTTCTGACCCACTGTTATCCATTCCTTTTTTAGCCATTCAGTTCCCCTGAGCAGAGCGTCAGTCCACATGCAAAATCAATCATTCATATCCAGAAGCTCTCCTGACATTTTTACCAGTATGCATTAGTGGGCCGGATTCCTATCATCAGGTTGGCTGACGGACAGAAGATCAAGTCTCCTGGGCACCGTTGACCTCCCTGAGCCATCAGGCAATTGGAGAGTCATTGGCTACTCTGAGCGAGACGTTGACTGCTGCCGCTGGCTCCGGAACAAAGGGAATGTTCGTGAACATGAGGAATCCGGCCATTCTGGCCGTGGCCGCCATGGACGTGAACACCAGAAAGCAGGAGATATGCACCGCCGCGTAAAGAATGTACTAGCAGGCGCATTCGTAGGTATCGGATTGATGAGTTCTCTGTTAGTCGCACCCGGGTATGCCCAGGACGACAAGGCACAGGGAGCTAATGGCCAGATCACAACTGGACAGAAAATCGAAACAAAAGGACTGATCCTCACGCGTGACGGTGAGAACATGACAGTCGAAACCAGGGACATGGGAACAGTTGTTGTTAATCTCACCCCTGAAACCAAAGTGAAGGTGCCGAAAGGGCTGTTCCGCCATGAAGACATGGAAGTGACTTACCTGATTCCAGGCGTTGAAGTGGAGGTGAAGGGAAAAGGTTCTGCGAACGGCCAAGTCGTCGCGGATAACGTTGAATTCACCAAAGACTCCTGGGGCAGGGCCAAGCAAGCGCATGCGGCCATGACGGCGAACAGTGCCCAAACGGAAGCCAACAAGCAAGGTGTTGCGAAGGCCCACGAGGGAATCGCAGCAAATCAGTCACAATTGGGCGAACATGGTCAAAAGATCGGGGCCGTGGAGCAGAAATTCCTGGATCTGACTGAGTATGACGTCAAGAAACAGATGTCTGTCAACTTCGACACGGGAAAAACAGAAATACCTGAAGAAGGCAAGACTCAACTGACGGAGCTTGCCAATGACGCAAAAGGCCTGAAGGGTTACCTTGTGGAGGTCAAAGGTTTCGCCAGCGCCAGCGGCGGAGCCGAGCGTAATCAGGACTTAAGTGACGAGCGTGCGGAAACCGTCGCGACATTCCTGCACCAACAGGGCATTGCCCTGCAACACATAGTAAATCCAGCGGCTATGGGCATCATTGAGCCCGTAGCGTCGAATGATTCAGATGCAGGAAGGCAGCAAAATCAACGCGTAGAAGTGAAAATCCTGGTAAATCGTGGAGTAGGTGGTTCGAAGTAGTTGCGTTTCTCTCCTTGTTCGGGCCGCGCAAGTGTTCAGCTCGCGCGGCCCTTTTTCTTTGGTACGCATATACAGCAAATCCAACACTTCCGATTGTCCGTCAGAGTATCGCGAGAGTTAATGCAGACCACCTCAGCAGAAGCTGGCTGATGAACCAGTTTGAGAAATGCGTGCGGTTACAAAATCGATTGATCGCTGATAATAGCAACATCTATGACTGCCATACAGTCAATCCCTGAGGTGAATTCAACCTTCACAGTTGCACCCAGAGGAAAGCGCGCAGTCTGATCGCCACAAAAGAAAAAGCTGTTGGATATTCCTCCATTGGTTAGCGTCACCCTTGTCACGAGCAGAGGCTGCCCAGTATGGGCGTTGATAGAGACAAGAGTCGAGGAGGCGACGTTCCCTGACACAGTAGACGGAATTCCCTGGTTGGAGCTGAAGCCGATAAACACCGCGCCGCAGCCGGCCAACATAAAACAGGCAAGAACCACGTGAGCTGAAACAATGCCGCGAGAGGCCATGGCCCACTATGTTTCATCACTCTGCCGGCACACGACTGTCAATACTGGCAGCAGCCAGCGCACCTGCTCATGCCGGATATTCGGCTTTCCCCAAGGCCGCGCTCGAGAATCTTCTGATTTTGGTGGTTTTGGGTCAGCGAATCCATTTTCCACCGTCCGTCTGTTAGATCAGGGGCATAGCGCTTGTTTGTTGATGCCGCGCGCAGTCACCGGCGTAGTACCAAGTCATCGAAGATTGGCAGAAGCACATCTTCGGCACGCTGAATTAATGCCCTTCTCACTTTCAAGCTGCCGCGGATTGCTCTTCTTCTTTCAACGGGACTTTCGCCCGGACCGTGGTGCCGAGGCTAGGCGCCGATTCAATGCTAAGCGTGCCGCTTACCAGCTTGGTGCGCTCTCGCATGCTGATCAGGCCCAGACCTCTTTCTGCCATTACCTCCTCCACATTAAAGCCGACCCCGTGGTCCCTGATTGTGAGTTCAACGGCTGCGAGTTCTGCATGCAGTTGGACAAAAAATTCTTTTGCACCGCTGTGCTTGACGGCGTTATGCAATCCCTCTTGAAGAATTCGGTACAAACACAGTGAAACGTCATGAAGCAGCCTTTGAGATACATTGCTGTTGAACTCTATTTTGATATTGTGCTGCCGCACAAATTCCGCACAAAGGCCCCTCATAGCCGCAGTGATACCAAGAATTTCAAGCTTGGAAGAATGCAATTCGTGCGACAAAGCCTGGACGCTGCTGCCAATTTCGACGGTAAACTGTGCCAGATGCTCAATCGCCTGCTGCAGCCCGGAATTCGTTGCTACGGGGCTGTCGCTTAGCCTTTCCAGTTCCACCCCGAGCAAAGCCAGACGTTGGGAGATATCATCATGCAGTTCCCTGGAGATCCTGATTCTTTCCTCTTCCTGTGCTTTCATGAGCCGTCCGCCCAATGCACGCAATGCTTCTTCTGCTCGCCTGCGTTCGGTGGTGTCGATGGTAACACCGACAATCTGGACCGCTTTGCGGTCGCTATAAGCACGTCCTCTGGTTTCCACCCATTGCATGATGCCATCCGTCCGCAAAACGCGGTATTCTACAAGATAGTGGGCGTTCTCATCGAATGACTGCCACCACTTACGGTAGACCCGTTCACGGTCTTCTGGGTGCACTGAATCCAGGAAACGGTCGACGGTAATTTCTGGACCGCAGGACAGACCGAGGATTGCCTTGGTAGCTTCGCTTAATGTGACATACCCTGTTTCCTGATTCCAAACCCACCATCCCAGGCGGGCAGCTTCAAAGGCGAGGCTGAACTGCTGTTCGCTTTTTTCAAGCGCTTCCACGTCGCGCTTTCGTTCAGTTATGTCCACGGTGATGCCCAGCATCCGCTCTACTTCACCGCCTGGAGAGTACATAAACTTTCCTGCCGAGTGCAGCCAGCGAATTGTTCCGTCAAGGCATACGACGCGAAAATCCTGGCTGAATCCAGTTCTTTCTCGTTGCGCGATTTCCATGCTCTGGCGCAAGCCTGCCAGATCATCTGAATGCACGCGATCCCAGGATCCCTCCAAGATGTGCGGCCCCGCTGAAGGACCGAACAGCGCTTCATGACTCTCGAGCTTCATGCTCTTTCCGGTATTGATCTCCGGGTCCCATACCTCTGCTTTACCGGCTTCCAGGGCGAGACGAAGACGCTCATTTACCAGAGCAATCTCCTTTTCGGCGCGCCTCACATCTGTCACATCGACTCCACACCCGATGTAGCCTTCAAATAAGTTGCTGGAAGTGAATCGTGGAACACTGCTTTCCAGAATCCGGCGATACTCTCCGTCACGCTGCCTCAGCCGGTACTCTGCGCGAAAAGATTGCCGTGCTGCAAATGATTCGGTGTAACTCTTCAGATAGTTCTCTCTGTCGGCGGGGTGAATGCATTTGATCCAGCCATCTGCGGACTGGTCTTGCCCGGTAAAATCAAACCACGATTGATTGAAATATTCGCGGAACCCGTCCTTGCCCGAGACCCACAGCAGCATGGGCGCGGCATTTGCCATGTTGCGGAACCGCGACTCGCTCTCCCTGAGCGCATCTTCAGCGCGTTGCCGCTCGGTGATATCTATAAACTGGGTAACTGCGCCCACGATTCTCCCATCCTTTTTCTGTGGAAGGGACCAGTATTCAATCGGGAAGGGTGTGCCATCGGCCTTCCAGTAGACTTCATCGGCGGAGTGGACGCCGGTTCCCCTCTGGAGCGTGCCGACCACCGCGCATTCTCTTCTGGGATAGGGGGCACCACCGGGATGAGTGTGATGGATGAGCTGATGTACGTTCTGCCCCAAAAGATCTCCCGCACATTTGTATCCCAAAATGCTCAGGGCGGCGGGATTGCAGAATGTGCAATGCCCCTGCAGATCAGTGCCATAAATGCCTCCTGGGGCCGATTCGAGCACCAAACGAAGCTTGTCTTCGCTCTCGCGGAGGGACTCTTCTGCCTGCTTCTGTTCATTTATGTCCACGGCGATTCCAAGCATACGGCTGGGTTTGCCTGAGGCCATGTAGTAGAAGCGGCCGCGTGAAGTCATCCATCTCTCGGCTTTGCTAGGTAATACCAATCGGAACACAGCCGTATATGGCCTTCCATCCTCAGCGGCATTCAGGATGGTCTTCACCAGTTGCTGCCGGTCCGCTGTATGGATTGAGCGATAAAACTGCCGCAAAGGCCCAGTATAGGTTGTACTCAGGATGCCAAAGAAAGTCCGCAGGTCCCCGAACCAGTCCCCCTGCCGGGTAGAAATATCCACATCCCAGCCAAAAGATTTGCTTGACTGCATCGCCAGATGAAGCTGGTCGCGTGCAAGCTCGATATCAAACGCGTATCTCCGTTGCTGAAAATACTCCCTGGCGAAAGCGATCATGGTCAATAGCAGGCCGGCAACCAGCACGACAAAAAGCCGCACTGTATGGACGTTGTCTATTCCCTCCAATTGCACTAGCTCCCATAAACCAAGCAGAGGCATGGCGGTCAGAGTGACCACTGCAACAGTCATCGAATAACGCCGCTTGGTCCTTTGCACGAGCACTGAATGTGCAAGTTGCGGCGCCAGTTCTCTTCCGCAGATTACTGCCCATACAAAGACACAAGCTGCTCCTGTGGCGACCAGGTCAAAAAACCCGGGAAAATACACGCCTTGCGCCACTTTCAAATTTGCCGCCATTGAACTGCATGCATACAGGAGTGATGCCCCGAAGAAGGACGAATAGACCACTTTCCACATGCTTCTGGCGTGAAGCGCCAGTGTTGCAGTTGCGACAGCCAGAGCGATGTTCTCAATAAAGTACAGAGTTGAAAACCACTCAATCAGGCGCTGATTCCAATTGAGATATTGACCTGGGACCAGAAGAAAAACATACAAAAAGATCCAGAAAAGAAGAAGAAATACGAAATTCAAGTTCGCGGGATAACGCCGGCGATCAAGCCGCTTTACCTGCGGGTGCGCTGCCATTGCGGCAAGCATCACGATCGTATGCAGAAACATTATGGGAGCAGACAAAGTGAGTTCCGGCAAACTTCTGCCCAGGCCGATGGCATAAAGTGTTCCCAGTAAAGCGTTAGCTCCCCACAACGCCAGCGCGACTGCTATTAGCGACCAAAACAAGCGGATAGAATGCCTGCCTCGAGCAGCATTTTGTGCTGCTATGGATGTGCCAACCACAAGGATGACAAGCAGCACCGCGCTACTGCAGGCAAGTCTTAGTTCACGTTCTTTTGAAATGAAGCCCGCCGCTTGTACGGCCAGAAGTACCGCCGCCATAAAAGGCCACGACGAAGGATTTAATTTTCCAGTAAGGCCCGTGGCTGCACGCATAAGGTTCTTCTCCGCAGCGAAACCACAGAAGGCAAGCGGCGAGGCCGCATGGACGCGGTCCTCGCCCAGGCGGTTGCTGACGCCGCCGGGCGTCAGCATAGATCGCCCGGCCTTACTGTAGTGATGTACAACCGGCAGCAAAACTGTCAAATTTACAGTGGCCAATCCCCCCAGCAGCTTCGCCGGGCTCACGAAGCCCGCTTATCCTCTATCTTGGACCGGGTGAAAGCTTTTCAGATACGTCGGATTTAGCGCACCTTGGGGGCCTGGTCTGCCATTTTGTGAGAAGGTCGAACATTACCCTCATGTAGTTCCTCTCTGCAACATCGTGTTCTGAAATGTATTGGAGCTTAGATCTGCAAAAGATGCACTCCACGTCATGTATTCCTGGCGCCGTGTTGTCATCTATCACTACCGGGAAGGAGCGTAGGCATTCGTCACACGCCACCAAGACGTACGACGTTCCGCATGTGTCCGTGCCTATCCAGCGCCCCCAGATAGGCGCAGGTCCAAAATCGTGTGAGCTCGCATATGAGGCTGACCGCCTCAAAACATCGGCGACAATCCGGAATAGCGCTGGAGGAGTTCGCTGCCCCTTACTATAGAAAGCATCTGCAATAACCCCTTGGGGTACGCTGTCACCGGTATACATTCCGCTCATAGCAATTACGGGAATTTCCGGAAATCGGCGCCGGATAATCGAAAGAAGCTCAGATCCTGACATGTCCGGCATATCCAAGTCACACAATATTAGACTGGGAGTTGTTGCTTTAAGCCTCTGGAGCGCATCGAATCCGTTATGTGCCGCAGATGTTTTGTAACCAGCTGCCGTCAGCAATAGTGCCACTGTCTCGAGTACTCCTGGGTCATCGTCCACCACTAGAATGTGAGACTCATGCAACGATGGGGTAGCGTCGGCTTCACAATTGAGAGCCGCACTAACTGGTTGCATCTTCAATGCTGCTGTCTGTCCTGCCGCCATATGCGACCTCCACTCTCTTCGCTTCTTAAAGCTAAAACTCTCGCAAATTAGTCGGCCAATCGTGTAACTCTATGTCTTCCCGAGCGGAACATAGTCTTCAGACGTCAGCCTTGATTTGTGAGCTTCAGCTTTGTATTCCCTTGTTTATGTGAAGAGAAAGGTATCTCCTACTGTCAAAAGTGACAGCTGGCGATTCATCAGTACCGAATTGTTTCATTTAGACGAGCAAGCAGGCAGAGAACTTAAAGCAAGTTTCCTAAACGCAGAAAGAAGCTCGGGAAAAACATCCAATGGAGCCCCGCAGGACTGACCTGATTTCTTGGCAGGTTGCCGGCGCATTCATTAATTTTATCCGCTCATGGTGCTGGCTGGGTCAGTTGATTGTTAGCGATGGGGCGCGAAATATCCCTGTTTGTTATAAACGTGGAACGTTGTCCCATTACTGGAAGGCACCACTCTAACTTTGATCTTGTGCCATTTGTCATCGTACTGCCGGTTCGTAGGACTGTATCCCAGAATATATTGGTTACGAAGCTGCCTGCTTATGTTGGCGGCCGCCTGAGGCAGTTCCTGTATGTCGTTTACCTTTACGGTCTGTCCACCGGTTGCTTCGGTAATTGTTGTGAGAAGGCGTTCGCCGGACCACTCTTCGTATGTCTTGAAAGCTTTAGAAAAGATTCCGAGGGCGTAAATTTCCACGTCCTCCTCCTGCACAAGGCTTCGGATCTCTCTGGCAGTGTACCGGCTATGGTTATCACCGCCATCTGAAATGATCACCAACGCCCGGCGTTTATAACGTGCTGTGCGCAGCTTATTCACCCCCATGTAAATTGAATCGAGCAACGCGGTATTGCCATAAGGAAGCGTTAATGCAAGCTTGTTCTCAATGCTGGCCGTGGAACGGGTAGCATCAGCCAGCAGGGCTGGACGATCAGAAAACCCAATCACAAAATAATCATCTTCAGGGTTTGAGTTCTGAAAGAACTCGCTCAGCGCCTGCCGCGCAGTATCTATTTTGTCCCTCATGCTGGAACTAAGATCCAGGAGAATTCCCACAGAGATAGGAGAGTCTTCGGTTGAAAAGTATCGAAGTGCTTGTTGTTGTTCAGCCTCATACAATTCGAAATTTTCTTTTTCCAGGGTC
This sequence comes from Candidatus Angelobacter sp., assembly GCA_036497385.1. Taxonomy (GTDB): domain Bacteria; phylum Acidobacteriota; class Terriglobia; order Terriglobales; family Acidobacteriaceae; genus Angelobacter. Next base: position 12,088 of record DASXJO010000701.1, read on the forward strand.
GTCACAGGGCGGTTGCCGGAATCGACGACAGTGACTGGCACAAGAACAATGTCAACTGCCACACGCACGGGCTTCACATGGGCTGTCGAAAACCCGTATCCGTTGGGCGCAGCACTATTCTGGGAATGTGCAGGAGGAGTTATGTGAACCTGATCGGAGTCTTGCGAATACCCCTGGCAGGAAAATATCGTTACAAAAGAGAGAAAGAACAACACACAGCTACGCCGGAAGCGAAACATAAAAATACCCTGATTTAGAGACTTAACGTGACCCGGCGGTTCCCACAGCGTACCACACCCATCTGCAAAAGAACACTGGCATTGTGACCAGACTGTGACCAGACACACCAGACAGACCAGACACCATTTTTTTCGACACAAGAACCAAAGGCGACGTTTGGGTTTTAACGAAGTCTCCTCTCAGTTCGTATTTCTGGCACTTCTGACAGTTCCTGCGGACTCCTCCAGAGGCGAACATTGCGACATTAACCGGGACCGCGGGGACCACGATCTCCGGAAGGCACCCGAGAGGAGAATCTATGAAACGAATCGCACTCGGAATCTTATGCTTCTTCACGGTGGGAGCGTTTGCTCAAGACCTTCCTAGGGTTGAAACGTACCTGGGCTATTCATTCACACGCATCAACTCTGGTATCAATGTCCCGGCATTTTCGGCGAATGGCGGACTTGGGGAGGTCGCCTTCAACCTTAATCATTGGCTTACCGCGGTAGGCAGTTTCAATGCTGTGCACAACGGAAACATTCATAACCTGCACGTCGACCAGACGACATTTGGATACATGTTCGGCCCGCGCGTGAATATGCGGCTGGGAAAGGTCACGCCGTTCGCTGAAACGCTGTTCGGTGCAACCCATGACTCGCGCAGCTTCGCCATACCTGGCACCACAGTCACCGTGGGAAATACACAGTTAGCGCAGCGCTTCGTGAATTCCGCGACCGCATTTTCCATGGAGATCGGCGGAGGGCTCGATCTGAACATCAATCGCCATTTGGCATTTCGGCCAATCAAACTGGATTACTACATGACGCGCTTCCAGCCGATATTCATTCAGGGCCTCGGAAATTTCAATGGTAACCGTAATCAAAACAACCTTCTTTATAGCACCGGCTTCAATTTCCGTTTCTAAGGGGCTGCCGGTGACGACAAACAATTCCGGGCGGAATAGTGAGAGAAAACAAATATCGCTGCTGCTCTTTCGCCGCCTGCCCGGAAGCAATATCTGCCTAATCCACAACTCAGCAGCAGCGAAACGCCTCTGCGGCATTTGGCATAGACGAGAACCATGAGCAGGACTTTCTAGTTGTGAACTAATCGGGGGTCTTCATGAATCATTTTGCTATGTTACGGTCTGCTGATGCGCCCGGGCATATCACATCGGACGAACTGGCTACCTACACCCAACGAACCATCTCCATACTGCAGCAAAGCGGCCAATCCATGCCGCCGCTCCTCATCATGCACGTCTCAGAATCAGTGGCCGCCCTGGTTGGAGTGTCAAAAACAGGTGTGATACGGCACAATTTCAGCGGAACGCAGGAATTATCTTCCTACTACGAGATATGGCTGGTGGGGAACGCTGCCTTCAGTGACTACGTACTGGCCCTGCAAGGGATTATCCAAGAGCTTCAAGCCCCCAGCCTCTCGCAGGCTGCAATGAGCTCGGGCTAACTTCACGCCGAAGTGCCGCCGGATTCAGAGTCATCACTCTTTAAAACTTTTCTCCAGACCCTCCAAGCCATGGCATTGCGCCTTTATATGTCTTCCTGAAAGGAAAAATCATGCGCCCACCATTTCAGTCTGCCAGAACTATGCTCATTGTGATATGCCTGGGCCTGGCGTTTCTTGCTCTTTCGTCATTCGGCCTCGCGACGAACGCCAAGATTTCAACTCATGCCGTATCTGGGACCCCAGCAGCCGATCCGGATAAAGCGCCTTCAGAACTCAACCATCACATTGCCGGCCTACTCTTGATTGCGATAGGTCTAAGCGTGCTTTTAAGCGAATACTACACATCTCTGGCGTGGTTGAGGTGGCTGTCGCCGGTTCTATTTATCGCGGCAGGCATCTTCCTTGCCGCGTGGAGCGATAATGAGATTTGGCCCAGGGGAGCGCTCAATTGGTCATGGCTCGTGCACCATGATGCTGAAGCGCGCCAGCACAAACTCTATGCACTTCTGCTAACTGTAATTGGCGCCGTGGAAGGCTTGAAGTTGGTTCCAAGATTTCGTCGGCAATGGCTGACATTAGTATTTCCAGTTCTCGGCGTCATCGGTGGAATCGCCCTTCTCTTCCACAATCATGGCAGCGAAGTGGTTATGGTCCAACCCGTGGCTGCTTCGTCCATTGCTCCAGAGCATGATCACAGCGCCGCTGGAATGGCAATGCATGGACTAGATGAAAATCATCATGCAACGATGCCGGACAGCGCGGCAAAAATGGCTGCTCCTCATTCTCATGAGCATCACATGAATGCCACCATGGAAAAAATACAAAGGGAGCACTCATGGTTTGTCGTGGTCGGCATTTTTGTCGTGCTCTTCAAGTTTATGTACGACTCTTCCCGTTCCTCACGTGGACTGCCCTTCCATCTTTGGGCAAGCAGCATGATGCTTCTAGGCTGCTTGCTCCTTATGTACACGGAATAGCAAAGGGACGTGAAATGGTGAAGTCGCCAGATTATTTTAGTGGCTCAATAGCGGCGCAAAGGCGGCAGGATAAGCAGATTCAGGATCACCTTTGGCATAATACCCGCGCCGGCAAATGATGTGCGCTTTCCGGCGCGTCGTCTTTAACTCAACCTTGTGGTAGCGTCCGTCTAACTTGAATTGTGCGGGATGATAAGCAAGGAAATAGTAGTTTCGCAACTGTTCACTCAACTGGGCAAAAGCCTTCGTCATCTGCTTCTTATCGCCAGCGGGAAAAATCCGTCCACCTGTTTCACTTGTTAGCCGCTTAAGGACCTTATATTGTGGGGTGGCTTCGTTCGGCCGGGGATCAGTATGCAGGACAATCACCGTTACATTGCAACGGAGCGCGTCTTCAATGAGCTGGTCTGGCTCCAGATGACTGCTATTGTCTTCCCCATCTGTTAAGAGGACCAGGACTCTGCGGCTGGGGCCCTGAACATCATGCTCCACCATTTTCCGACAGCCAACCTCCACGGCATCGTACACCGCGGTGCTGCCGGCGAGATGAAGCTTGTAAACGGCAGACGCAAGCGCCTCGCGATCGGCGGTAAAGTCCTGGCGCAGCAGAGGTTCATGGTTGAACCCCAAGACAAATGCCATGTCTTTGGCGGGATCCAGCATCTGTTTGATGAACAATGCTGCGGATTCCTTCTCGAACCCGAACTGCGAAACGACCGAATCGCTTGTATCTATCAGCAATCCCAGTCGCAACGGCAGTCCCTTTCGGCTTTGGAAAAGCCGAACTGACTCCGGAGGCTCTCCGTTATCGCGCAACTGAAGTTCATCTTCAGATAGGTTCGTGACCCAGCCGTGATGCTTGTCACTGACTGTAAAAACCAGATCAACTTCATTTACATTGATGGTTAATGTCCCCGCAGTCTTCTCATCAGTACCTGCGCTTATGAAGCTTTGCATCGTTTGTTGCGAAAGCGTACGGCCGGCCGGCAACAACAAAAACCCCAGAAGACAGATGATCCGGAAATCTAAATAGTGCTGTTGGTAAAGGCCAGCTCTGATGAATGAGGTAAAAATTCTGGTAGGCGAGTTGAATCTCTTAGACGAAGAATGCAGCACTGAGTTTCCCCACAACCAAGCTAATCCAGTAGCTTCTGAGAGCAAACTGACAAAACTGCCAGAATGACTGTGCGTCGATGAAGAAAGCGGGTTCTGGTTACGCGTTGCGTGGCGGCGGCTCTGTTGCAGTGCTTTCCGCCAGGTTACGTGTCGGCGTGGCGCTGGCAAGAGATGTCTCTACCCGCCGTCCCAGTTCAGGAAATGAGAATGGCTTCTCCAAAAAAGATGTCTCGTGATCCAATTCGCCGGTGTCCACATAACCGGAAATATAGATAGCGGGGATGTACGGCCGCTCCTCCCGTATCCTGCGGACCAGTTCATCTCCCCTTATCCCCGGCATAATCATGTCAGTTATGAGGAGTTGGATTTCATCTTTATGTTCATTGAAGATAGTCAATGCCTGTTCTCCAGAATCAGCTTCCAACACCGTATATTCGAGGGATTCCAGGTATTTGCGCGTCATCAATCTGATGCCGACTTCATCTTCCACCAGCAGCAACGTAGCGCTACCCTTCCTGGGCGAAGTTTTTGCTTCTTCGGGTCTCTCGGTTGGCTGACCATGAGAGAGCGGCAGGTAAATGCGGAACGTGGTGCCGCGATTGGGTTCGCTTTCCACGGTTATATGTCCATCGGCCTGTTCTACGATGCCGTAAACCATTGACAATCCCAAACCGGTGCCCTTGCCGACGTCTTTGGTGCTGAAAAAAGGCTCAAATATGCGCTGCTTGATCTCCGGCGGCATGCCTATTCCCGTGTCATTGATCTGTAGCACCACAAATTGTTTGGGAGCTTCAGGTAATGCCACCTCTTCACGCAGAGTTTCCGAAGAGGTCAGCACTGAGAGGATGCCTCCATCCGGCATCGCGTCCCGCGCGTTAATTACAAGGTTCATGATCATCAACTCAAGCTGCGAGGGGTCCGCATTGACCATCAACTTATTGTCCGGGCAAACGACAATAAGTTGAATGCGCGTGGAAAGCAGCGGCTGCAACATCTTGGATATGTCCTTGACGATGCCATTGAGATCCACCGTCTGTCGCTGGATTGGATGCTTACGGCTAAAGGCAAGAAGTTGCCGGACCAATACGGTGGCCCTCCTCGTTGCTTCAATCAGCCGTTCACAATACCCGCGATCACTTTCGGGAAGCTCTGGATCACAGAGAAGCTGGTCTGCGTATCCGGAAATAATCATCAAGACGTTATTGAATTCATGCGCAACTCCCCCCGCCAGCCTGCCCACTGCTTCCATTTTCTGCGCCTGGCGAAGCTCGTCTTCCAAGCGCCGCGCTTGCGTCACATCACGAAAGCTCCATACACGTCCGACAATTGCGCCATCCACGCGTTGCGGCTGCGAGTAACGTTCAAAGATGCGCCCATCCTTCAGGTTGAGCAGCTTGAATCCCACCGTGTCCAACTTCGCCTGCATGTTCTCAAGATCGTCCAGAAAGTCTTCCGGCGTCTCCAGCTGTGGTGCTACGGACGCAAGCAGATCTTCATTGCGAAGGCCGGCAACGGCGATGCGGGGAATATGCCACATGTCCAAAAATTTCTGGTTGCAACTGCTTACACGGCCGCCATTAGAGATCACCAGAATGCCATCTACCGTGGATTCCAGCGTGGAATTCAAGAGCGATACGGAGTGCTCAAGCTGCGTCTGCGCATACCGCCGTTCCTGATTCTCAATTCGTAATGCGGCATTGGCCTTGGCCAGGTCCATGGTGCGCTGCTCCACCTGACGATCAAAATCAGCATTGGCGCGTCTGACCGCCTGCTCGGCTTCCAGGCGAAAACGCAAGTCACGGGCGGTGAAGATAATGCCTTTTACATCGGGATCTCTGAGTTGATTATTGGCAATCACCTCAAAAGGGACCCACTGCCCGTCCCGGCCCTTTAGTCGCACCATTGAAGGCACTGCTTCGCCAGGTTCACTTACCGTCTTGGCAAACTCTGCTAAAGCGCGCTCGCGGTCTTGAGGATGGAGAAAGTCAAAGACACTGCTTCCTTTGACCTCAGAGGGATCAATCCCCAGCGTGCGTTGCGCCTGCGGACTGATAAAGCGCACTTCTCCACTTTCATCAAGCAACGCAACAATTTCCGATATTCCATGTATGAGCAGCCTCGCCCGTTTTTCACTGGCGGCGATGGCGGCCTCAATACGCTTCCGCTCACTAATGTCACGGTGGATGCTGAGGATTGCCCTGCGTCCCCAATAATCAATAAGTGAAAAGCTGACAAGGAACTCAAGCGTTTTACCTTGCTTGCTGATATCGGTTCTCTCAAAGGCGCGCTGCGAGTGCAGCGCGTGAGAGAAGTCTGTGGGTTCATGGGTCAGCAGTTTGAGTGTCTTTCCCACGAGCTCTTTTCTCGTATAGCCATAAACCTTGGCGGCGTGGCGGTTCACGTCGATGATGCGTGAACTTCCGGGATCCAGAACCAGCACAACCTCATTGATAACATCCATAAGAGAACGGCAAAGTCTACGAGCGTCCGATACTGCGAAATTTTTATGTAATTCGGCCATAAGGGGGGACCATCGAAGAACCGGCTGATCTGAGAATCGATGAGTTCCTGCTTATCAGAAACTGGCAATTGTGGCAGCACGTGCGGCGGGTTGCCTCACCTGCGACGATATTCAAGATGCCGTATCAAAACGGAAAGCTTTCTTTTAGGATCCAGCGCGTTGATCTCATCGATATGGTTCGGTCCATTTTGGATATTTGAAAATTTGGCATGAATCTCGACTGGTTCTTTCGAACTGCTCAGGTAAGACGCAGCATCGATGCTTTGCAGCTGATGCGTCTTCTCATCGAACGTTAATGTGGCGGTATCATCCGGCTTCAGGTAATTTTGAATCAGCATCTGCATTGAACCGCGGGCAGTCGGCTTGATTGAAATGTCATGCCGGTCATTGGCAGACCGCAACAAGTCAGGGCTCGCTTCAACATAGCTTTCAGCCAGTTCTTTCAATTCGCGGGCATACTCTTGCATCGCATGCTTCTTTTTCTGCACGACCCACTCTTGCACGGGCTGTTTTTTCATAGATGTGGAAGTTTCTTCGGGTAAATCCAAGGGCATTTTTTCTATACGGCCATAACGTCCGATTTCGACTTGAAACAACCTCTGGCTTTCCAATCGATCTTTGACGCTAATGATCTCCTGTTGCTGCCAGATATATTCCACAAGAGCAGCCTTATTTCTTGCTTGCTCATCTGCCAATGCTGCAATTATTTGTGCAGAGGAAATATCTTGTGCGGAGGAACTGATGCAGCCAATATAAATACATATGAGAATGCGGGCTGAGATTGATGCACGAATTGTCTGTTGATCCCGAATCATCGTCTTTCATCTAAGAACGGCCTGCCAGGGGAGATGCCTCGCATCGCCATGAGGCTATTCTGTTGAGACTGATGCCCGCGTGCTGCCCCTGGGACATACAACTGCCTATGTCAGTGGGACAGGTACGGATCAGTCATCCCTGACAGGCTCAACCCATACTAGGAGCCGACCGGCTGCATGGATACTGACAAAATGGGCAGGACTCCTCCGCTTGTTGAT
>DASXJO010000702.1:0-4801 GCA_036497385.1 Candidatus Angelobacter sp.
GATTTTGGCCAGTTCCTGCTGTGCGATTCTGAGCTGCTGGGTGATTGCGGCATCGTCATCCAGATTGCGATAGGTATCAATCAGGTTGAGCCGCAACTGCGTGGGATAGAGCACGCCTTCAGCCGGACCTTCTGGCATGGCAGCCAGGGCGGCCAGATACTCACGTACCGCATCGCTGTCACGCCGCTCGATCTTGGCCAGGTCGCCGCGAATGGCGTGCAGACGATAGTAATTCGCATCGAGCTGTTCGCCGCGCGAAAGGTAAGTGCGCGTTTTATCCAGATTGCCGACGCGTAATTGTGCCTGCGCCGCCGCCAGTTGGACGTTGACTGATTTAGGCGCCAGGCCGGCAGCTTTCTCATACGTGTCCGCCGATTCTTTTTTCATGCCGGCTAATTCATACGTGTAGCCCAACTCGGAAAATACGTCAGCATTTTTGACTGGCGCTTTCTGCAGGATGGCGATGGCGGACTTGTAATCATGGGCTTCACGGTAATACTGGGCCACAGCGCGGAAGATTTCAGTATTCTTCGGGCTGCGCTTCATTGCCTTATCCAGAAGCTGCTTGGCCTTGTCCGTTTGTTTCTCTTTCATGTAGGTGATGGCCAGCAACAACTCCGCGTGGGAGGAAGGCTGAACTCCTTCAGCGCGTTCCAAAAGATTTTGGGCCCTGGGAAGATCACCCGACTGCATGAATAATTCGCCCGCCATCGCCAAGTCGGTAGCGCGACGAGGGTTGGCAGCGATGACCTGCAACAGCAGCTTCTTGGCTTCATCGGCCTTGCCCATACGAATGTACGTCTGGGCCATGCCGGAGAGCCCTTCAACGGAGTTAGGCTGGCGAGCAAGCCCTTTCTGGTAGGCATCGAGTGAAACTTTGGAGTTTCCCGCCAGACGGCTCGTATAACCCAGCAGGAACCAGTTGCATGCATCACTGGGAGCGGCCTGGGTGAGGTGCTCGGCATAGCCCATTGCGGCTGAAGGATTGCCGCTCGCTAGAGCTTTCTCAGCGGCCCGCGCATAGCGGCCGGCTTCAATACTGCCGCCCCATCCGCTGCCACTGGTGCCACAAGCGGCGGAGCCGCCACCACCATTGCTTGCCCGGCCTGCGGACTGCCGCTTACCGTTGTTCTGCTTAGGCTGGGACTTCTGGTTCTGGTCTTGCGGCTTGCTGTTCAGATCAAATGTCTGCGCCCAGCCAAAGTTGACCAGAAATAAAGAGCAGAAAAGCGCGAGACGCAAAAAATTCTTCTTCACGGGACCACCGTTGTGAGAGTTGCAGAAGAACACGTGGCCACCAGGTTCCACGCACGCTACCAGTATTTAGCGAAAGCGGCATGTCACAACTAGTGGCAGCAGCTCTGTTCTTGTCTTGAATCAAGATGCCATTTTTGGGCTGAGGGATTGCCAGCGGGCAGAAACTCCCGAAAATCATCCAAAAATGAGAATCCGGATGCCATTTGGCAAACCCCAGCACCACTTTTGGAATCGAAGTCTCTGCTGAAGCAAAACAGCTGCTGATTAGCGGCATCCAATTTTTTGCCGTCTCACTCATAAGAGATTTCGCGATCATCGCACTCGCATTCACGGAGGTTTTTCATGAGTTCCCCATCCCTCGCTCCGAGCAGGCAGGTTACTTTGCCCACTCGCGCGATTCCCTTGAGTTGGGTGCTGTTGCTGGCGCTGCTGGTGCACGGTCCGCTCCTGCTGATGCAGATTACCAATGACTCGTACGATGCGGATTTCCACAAATTCTTTGCGGCGCACTACGCAACCCACTGGTTCAATCCGTGGAATGAAAAGTGGTTTACCGGTTTCTCACAGACCACCTATCCGCCCATGGAGCAGCAGTGGATGGCGCTGTTTTCACACGTGATGGGACTTAACCTGGCTTACATTTTTGTTCAGCTGATTGCCATCCTGCTGCTTCCTCTCGGCGTTTATAAATATGCGCGAATATGGGTGGGAGAACGGGCCGCCAGTTACGCCGCGGTTGGCAGTGTGCTGCTAGGATCATTGGCTTCACTGGTGTATGTGGACGGACAGTTATCCACCACTTGGGCCGCGCCGCTTTATCTGATGGCGCTGGGATATTTTTATGAATGGGCGCGTGAAGGCAGGGTAATGGCGTTGTGCAAGGCCCTGGCGCTGACAATGGCTGCTGCCGCTGCGCACCACGTGACATTGTTGTTTGCCAGCGTGATCTTCACGATTCCCGTAGTGGTTACAGCCCTTATGGACCGCAAACGCGAAGGCAGCGACGCAACGATCGCAGGGGTGGTCATACGATCAGCCATTTTTGCCGGATTGTCGCTTGTCGGAATCATTGTGGTGCTGCTGCCCTATTGGCTCGCGCTAAAAGCAAACCCGATCAAGCAGATGCCTATTCCGCACGGCAGCCGTGAGAACTTCTTCTCCCAAGGCTGGCTGGCGGTGAATTACATCATCGTCCCGTGGGGCGCAATGTTGCTGGCGTTGCCGTTCATCTTCCTCAAGGGTCTTAGGGAATCCAGATTGCGTCCGCTCTTTATTGGCTTCTGGGTAACCATGATCTTCGGTCTGGGTGGAACCACGCCGCTGCCACGAATCCTGCTGGGCATGCTTGCCGGCGTGGTGAACGCGGTTACGGGCGCGAATGTTCATAATCCTTTTGACATTCTTACCTTTGAGCGTTTCAGCTTCTGGGCCAACCTGATGGCACTGCCCATCGTGGCTTTGGGCGCAGTGACTTTGATCGACCGCTACGGACGCAAAGCAGCGTTCATCCTGGGAGCATTGGGCGCGTTCAGCGTAGCCATGGCAGTCTCATGGCCGGTGTATCACCCGATCCACGATGCGCCTTTCAGCACGGCTGAAGTTGTTTCATTCCTGAATCGCGATGGTCATGACAAATTCCGTTATCTCACGCTCGGCTTCGGCAGCAAAATGTCAGAGGTTGGAATTTACGCCAACGCCAGCAGCGTGGACGGCGAATACAACTCCGCCCGTCTGCTTCCGGAAATGACGCAGTACGGTTCCGCACAGCTTACCAACTCCAAGTATTACGGCACCAACGGCATTGAGTCTCTTCGCGCCGTACTGAAGCACGCTGAGCAGTACGGGCTTAAATACATTTTTGTTCGCGACCCATACTATGAGCCGTTGATCGCCTTTGCCGGTTGGCGCAAAACGGAAGTGTACGACCGCGGCAACGTAAGCCTGTGGGTGAAAGATGGAATTCCGCCGGCGCACAAGACGCCGTACGGAACTCCGCCCACTGAAATGCAAGGCATCTTATGGGGAACGCTTCCCATTGGCAGCAGCATTCTTGCGCTGGTCCTTGTCCTGGCATTTCCAGACAAGCGCCGCAAGCTTGAAACAATTGAGTTCCCGCTGACCACAAGCGAGGAACCTGTACTCCGGGAGGCACTGTAATGGGCCGCATATTAACAATCATCTTTGGAGTTCTTACGGTGGGATTGATCGCTGTGGGCACGGTTCACGGCAGCAAAACCACGCATGCCTCCACACCGGACGGCGCCGTGCAAGCCATGTTTGACAACGTTAAAGGGCATGACTGGCACGGTGCATATGCCTTTGTCGCCCCTTCCAGCGACGTTGACGAGGGTGGCTTCGTTCGCGATCTGGCTGGACGCAACGGCAGCCTGCGCACCTATTCACAGCTCGATTCAATTAACACCCGCGTGCTGCATGAGGCTGAAAACGAAGCGACCGTGCGAACTGAAATCAAGTATGCAACTGCCGTGGGCGCTTCATTTGAAACGCGCGACCTGAAGGTTGTGAAAGACGATGGCGCCTGGAAAATAGTGTGGCCGGCGGAAAAAGAAGTGAACGTCCCCCCGCAGGTGATCCCCGTGAACTATCTGCGCTGGGATATCGTGTGGCGCGGCACCGGCGACGACTGGGGCGCGCAAAATGTGGAGAACCCGAATTGCCGCATTCTTTCCATGCAGGCCGTTGAACGCGACGGCTCCCTGATCATCATGGGCGAAGTAGTGAATGAAGATACCGTCCCGGCTTTCATCACCGTGGGCGCGGTGCTCACTGATAGCAGCGGCAAAGACATTGCAGAAGAGAGCAGCTTTGACAAACTCTCGCACGTCCTGTTGCCCAAGGAAGTCTCTCCCTACCGCATTGATTTTCCTGGAATCAAAAAAACTGATGTGAAATCCGTCCGGATGACGCACAACTGGATGCTGGTACCGGCATCGGCCGACCCCGTCATTGCTGTACTGCATCAGCGGATTGAAAAAGATCTAACTGGCCGCACCGTGCTGAAAGGCGAGTTGCTGAATGAAAGCGGTCAGACCGTGAATATCCCTCACGTGCTGGCCACGTTTTATAACAGCGGCGGGCAGGTGATCTGGGTTTCAGACGCTTATTCTGACCATGCTCTGCTGCCGCAGACGCCGCAGCCGTTCTCCGTGGCGTTGCGCGACGACCTGGCGGCGAACGTGCACACCTATCGCGTGACGGTAAATCACTATAGCCTTAACAGCCGTGAGAACTAACTATGCGTAAAGTACTTTATATCGCTCTGGTGATTGGGCTGTGCTGGTTCGCCGCTGACTGCGCCCGCGCTGCCGAACTGCATGTGCCACAGAATGCCGTGGCCGGGCAGCCTCTCAGCATTGGCGCCAGCGGAAGCGGGACGCTGTTTCTGATCGGGCCGGGACAGGTGATCAAGAAGGAATTTAAATCCGGCAACGTCGAAATTAAAGGTGAAGAGCTGCGGAGCGCCGGACGCTGGATTGCCGTGGTACGGGGTGATGGCAATCAGTCCCAGGTATTCTGGGTAAAG
>DASXJO010000703.1:0-4993 GCA_036497385.1 Candidatus Angelobacter sp.
GCCACGGCCCGCGCGTCCGGCAACCTGCGTCAGCAGCTGAAACGTGCGCTCGGCGGCGCGGAAGTCCGGAAAGCCCAGCGCGTAATCCGCTCCCACCACGCCCACCAGCGTTACGCCGTGAACGTCATGCCCTTTGGCGATCATCTGCGTGCCGACAAGAAGATTGATCTCGCCCGCATGAAACTGGTTCAGCACGCGCTCAAAGTCATGCCGATTGCGCACCGTGTCGCGATCGAGGCGGCCAATGCGCGCCTGCGGAAATGCCGCGTGCAGCCTCTCTTCGACTTTTTCTGATCCTGTGCCCAAAAAGAAAATGTGTTCGCTGTTGCAAACCGTGCAGCGCTTGGGCACCGCCTGCCGATAGCCGCAATAATGGCACTCCATGCGGTGCGCGGCCTTGTGATACGTCATGGCAATGGTGCAGTTCTTGCATTGCAGCGTCTCACCGCAAGCGCGGCACAGTACCACCGACGAGTATCCGCGACGATTCAGCAGCACCATCGCCTGCTCGCCGCGATCAAGCCGGTCCGTGACTTCCTGGATCAGCTCCCGCGAAAAAATCTGGTCTTCTCCGGTCTGCTGAAATTCAGACCTCATGTCCACCAGTTCCACCTCTGGAAGCGGCCGCCGCTCCACCCGCTCTTTCAATTCAATCAGCCGATACTTCCCTGCTTCAGCATTGTGATAAGACCCAATAGCCGGCGTCGCTGAAGCCAGCACCACGGCGGAGTTCGTCAGCTTGCCTCGCATTACTGCCACATCGCGACCGTTATAGCGCGGCGTTTCTTCCTGCTTATAAGAACTGTCATGCTCTTCGTCGACCACAATCAGCGCCAGATTTTCTACCGGCGCAAAGACCGCTGAACGCGTGCCCACTACGATCCTTGCATCGCCGCGACGGATGCGGTGCCACTGCTCCGCGCGCTCATCAGCTGAGAGCGCCGAATGCAGAATCGCAACCTCGTCCCCAAAAACCTGATGCAGGTTCGCTGCTGCGGCCGGCGTAAGTCCGATCTCCGGGACCAGCAAAATGGCAGCACGCCCCTGCTCCAGAACCGCCTGCATCGCCGCCAGATAAACCGCCGTCTTACCTGAGCCAGTCACGCCATGCAGCAGCGAGACTGAAAATTTTCTTTCTCCCACCGATCTTTGGATCTTTGCCAGCGCTGCTTTCTGCTCCGCGTTAAAGATAAAGTCCAGGTGCGACGGGCCCCGTTTCTTCATGCTGCTGACGCTGAAATCCGCTTGCTCTTCCACTAGTTCCACCATGCCACGTTTCACGAGCGTCTGCAGAGTCGTACGCGGCACCGCAAGTTCACGAATCTGCTCCACAAATGCACGTCCCGCCTGTTCTTGAAGAAAAGCGACGATCTTCTGCTGGTTCTCATTCAGCTTGCCGCCCACTTCTTTGAGCACCGCCACCTGCACTGTCCGCTGCGCGTCGCGGACGGAAGAAACGTCCTCGCGGGCAATCCATTTTTTGCGTAGCAACAGATCCAGCACCTGCCGGTTGGCGCCTGTCGCCGAACGAATCGTCCCTTCCAGCGCGGCTTCTGACTGGGACATCGAGAGATAATCCAGCACGGCATACTCCACCATCTGCGTATCAATATCCTGTTTCGACCGCCGCGACGATCCCGCAGTGGCTGAATTATGGAGCGCCTCATAACCAACTTCAGTGATCCTGTAGAGCTTGGCTTTCTTGATCTCCGCCGCCAGCGGCAGCATGCCTCGAAATACATCGCCAATGGGAGCGAGGTAATACTGCGCAATCCATTGCCCTAGCTTCATCAGCCCTTCATCCAGCACCGGTTCGGTATCCAGCACCTGGATCACGGTCTTGGCTTGCATGGAAGGCGCGCGATCATGCAGCGCCGTGACGACTCCTGAAATGCGCTGATTGCGAAACGGCACGAGCACACGTCCACCCACCACCGGCTGTTGCTCGGCAATTTTGTAGGTGAATGCCATGTCCAGCGGGACCGGCAATGCTACGTCGCAAAAAATGGGCATGAGCTAAGAACAGATTGTACGTTATACCTTTAGCACAGCCGTGCGTTGGATTTGCGCGTGGAATATATCTTTTTTCTCCGCGCCTCCGCGTCTCCGCGGTGAGTTCATCTACTCCGGCGTGCTCTTTGCCGCTGGCGGATTCAACCCCAGATATTTCATCGCCATCTGCAAATCTTTCCACGCTTCTTTTTTCTGCCTTGGATCGCGCAGCAGGTACGCCGGATGGTACGTCACCAGCAGCTTGGAATTTCTAAAGTCATACCAGCGGCCGCGTAGGTTGGCCATGGAGTCATTCACCGCCAGCAGGTTCTTGGCCGCAACTGCGCCCAGCGCCACAATGACTTTGGGCTTAATCACGTCGATCTGTCGCATCAGAAAGGGAGAGCATACATCGCACTCATCTTTTTCCGGCGTGCGATTGCTGGGCGGCCGGCACTTCACCACATTAGCGATGTAAACGTCTTCGCGCTTGATTCCCATGGCGGAAATCATGTTGTTCAGGAGCTGTCCCGCGCGCCCGACGAACGGCTCACCCTGCGCATCTTCATCTGCGCCTGGCCCTTCGCCCACAAACATCAGGTCGGCATTCACATTGCCAACACCGAACACCAGATTGGTGCGGCCTTTGTGTAGTCGGCAACGCGTGCATTCCCCAATGTCCTCGCGAATCAGTTTCAATGCGGAAGGCTTGTCGCCGATCACCGGCGGCAACGTAACTGCAGCCTGAGATTTTGCGGGTGTGGTCTCATTTACCGGATGCAATGCCAAGTCAACGTGCGGATCGATTGGCTGGCGATAGAAATCATGAATGCCCATCTCTTTGTAATATTTCACGCGGGCGGCAAGGTGCTTTTTGGTTTGCGGGTCGAGAGGCTTGGGCATGGAATGATTTTAACTGACGCAGACAGAATCACTTAGAATAGGTCACTCAAATATTCGCCCAAATCATTTTTTAGCTTTGTCATTCCGAGCGCAGCGAGGAATCTGCTTTGGCAATCAGCGGCTCAATCTCCGAATCCCAGTCAGATGCCAAGTCTTCCCATGTGGGATTCAGACTATTAATGAGACAAACTTTCTTCGCACGCGACCAACTCTTGATCTGCTTTTCACGCGCAATGCAGTTATTGACGTAGCGAAAGGTTTCGAAATACACCAGACGATTGATGTTATATCGCTTCGTGAATCCATCTTGCTCTCCGAGTTTATGTTGCATGACCCGCCTGAATAGGAAGTTTGTCATCCCAACGTAAATGCGACGCGATTTACTGCTTAGAATGTAAATATAAAATCTGCGTGTAACTTTCATAACAGCAGATCCCTCGCTTTGCTCGGGATGACAAAGCTACTGCAGCGCGGTTGCTCGTAAACCTAATGCTTGGCAGGAGAGGCATTCTCCGCCGCCTTCAACTTCACCACCGCATCCAGCACCCTATGCGCGACTTCCCACTTGCTGGTTTCCGGAACGGTCTCCGCGCCGGCGTGCGTAAGGATAGTGACGGCATTGCGCTCTGAATCGAAGCCGATTCCGGGTTGCGACACATCGTTGAACACAATGGCGTCCAGCGATTTGCTTTCCAGCTTCTTGCGCGCGTTGGCCAGGACATCAGTGGTCTCAGCGGCAAACCCCACCACGATACGGTTTCCCTTTTTTGCGCCAAGTTCGGCCAAGATATCGATGGTGGGCTCGAGTTCAAGCGTCATCGGGCCTTTGCGTTTGATCTTTTCATCGGCGGGCCGCACTGTAAAGTCAGCCACGGCAGCAGCCTTGATCACGATGGTTGCTCGGTCAAAATGCCTCATGACGGCATCACGCATCTGCTGCGCCGTCTGCACCTGAATCATTTCAGTCGATGAAGGCGGCTTCAGCGCCGTTGGTCCGGAAATCAGAATCACTTTTGCGCCACGCCGCAGTGCGGCTTCCGCAAGCGCGTAACCCATCTTGCCGCTAGATCTGTTGCCGATGTAGCGCACCGGATCAATCGGCTCGCGCGTGGGACCTGCCGTTACCAGAACAGTCTCACCTGAAAGGTCCTGCTCCGCCTTCAAGGCTTTGAGCACGGCCAGGACAATCGTCTCATTCGCCGCCAGTCTGCCTGAGCCAACCATGCCGCAAGCCAGATAGCCGCTGTCCGGCTCCACAATCGTAACGCCGCGCGCCTTCAACGTTTCAATATTGGCCTGAGTGGCAGCGTTGTCCCACATGTTTACGTTCATCGCCGGCGCAATGACAACAGGCGCGGTCGTGGCCAGAAACAATGTGGTAAGAAAGTCATTGGCTTCACCGTGCGCCAATTTTGCAATCACATCAGCCGTAGCGGGAGCAACAACCAAGGCATCAATCGCCTGCGCTACAGCAATGTGCTCCACGGCAGAATCAATGTTGGGTTCTTCTGCTCCGGTGCCAAACAGGTCGGTAATTACTTTTTCACCACTGAGCGCAGCAAAGGTCAGCGGACGGACAAACTCCTGCGCAGCGCGCGTCATCACCACCTGCACACGGATGCCGTGGTCCTGCAAC
Source organism: Candidatus Angelobacter sp. (assembly GCA_036497385.1). Lineage (GTDB taxonomy): Bacteria > Acidobacteriota > Terriglobia > Terriglobales > Acidobacteriaceae > Angelobacter. The sequence continues at coordinate 4,532 of DASXJO010000703.1, forward strand.
AGGCGGACCAGTTCAGCCGCCTTATACGCGGCAATTCCACCGGTAACGCCAAGAGCGACCTTCATAGGAAAATTGTAGCCTGCTTATAAATAGAGTAATAGTGGCACGATTGGGACGCTTTTTTCTTCATCCCGACCCTGAGCCCGCCGAAGGGGAGGGATCCCTATAGCGACAATCGACCCAAGGGCAGAGCTGAACCGCTCATTACAAAGGGAGTGATATAGCCTTCCAGGCAAGACCACCGACAGCTCAAAACGTCGCCAATATCCCCTTAATTTTTTCTTCCATGTTGGCCTTCAAGCATTTCTCAGCCGTGGCCAGAGATTCCTTTTCAGCGGCAGAAGGTGGTTTCCCGCATCGGCGAATGCGCTCCCCCAACACAATGGCCTGCAACTGGTTCGCGGACTGCTCCAGGCGGTCATTGATCAGGATGTAGTCATAATTTGGATAATTCTCAATCTC
>DASXJO010000704.1:0-1843 GCA_036497385.1 Candidatus Angelobacter sp.
TACCGCTACAGGAGTTCCCAAATTGACATCGAATGGTCAGCCTTCCAAACCCCGAGTCTTGGTGGTGGATGACGAGCGCGTGATCGCCGATACCCTGGCGATAATTCTCAATCAGAACGGATTTGACGCTTCAGCCGTCTACACAGGAACGGCGGCGGTGGATCGTGCCCGCGAAACCAAGCCCGACCTTATCATCAGCGATGTCATCATGCCGGACATGAACGGCATTGAAGCAGCCATCCGCATCCGTAAGGCGCTGCCCGGATGCAAGATTCTTCTCTTTTCCGGTCAGGCCGCAACCGCCGATTTGCTGGAAAAAGCCCGCGCCCAGGGCCATGAGTTTGAGATTCTGGCAAAGCCAGTTCACCCTCAGGATTTGCTTGCGAAGCTAAGGAACTAAGAAAAATTTCGCAACTACTCAGGCCACCTACGCGCTCCGTGCAAAACACGCAGCACCCTGATGCTCTGGTCGACAAGCTCATAAACAACCAGATAGAGCAACTGCGTCAGCACCAATTCCCGCGTACCTTCTTTGCGACCTGGGCGCCCCCGTCTGGGAAACGACTTCTATTCTGAGACAGATTCAAAAATGCGCCGGACAGTTGGAGTTGCAAGCTCTGGGTTTATCTCGAAGAGGTAATCAGAAATTTGTTCAAGATCGATGACGGCAGCATTAGTCCAAATAAGCCGCATTATGAGCGATGCTGCTTTTCCCGGAGCCGCTTTTCTATCCGCGCCACAACCTCATCGTGGTCGATCAGATCGCCCTGAGCGGCCTGTGCCTGGCCTTTCTCGACCTCCTGAATGAACCATGAGTCGTGGTCCAAAAGCCGGTCAACCGCTTCCTGAATGACCTGAGCAGCGTCCTGTCCGGTGCGGGCGGCAACTTGCCGTAAAAGCGCCTCTTTTTCAGGTGTGAGGTGGATCTCCATAGCGTCAGTCTAGCAGCAGAAAATTGCCTGTCAACTAACCGTCAGGCCGGGATCGCGCCGGGTCTCCCCTACAACTCTCTCCGTCCCTCCATTGCCTTCAGCATCGTCACTTCGTCAGCGTACTCAATGTCGCTGCCGGCAGGGATTCCGGTGGCAATGCGGGTGATCTTTACACCGGGACGCTTCAGCAGACCGGTGAGATGGACCGCCGTCGCTTCACCTTCAATAGTTGGATTTGTGGCGATGATGATCTCGTCCAGAGTGCCGCTATCAATCCTTCTCATCAGTGACGGTATCCGCAAATGCTCCGGCCCCACGCCATGCAAGGGAGAAAGGGCGCCGTGCAGAACGTGATAAACGCCGTTGTAAAAACGCGCTTTTTCAATGGAAGCGATATTCGTGGGCTCTTCCACCACGCAGACCAGGCGCTGGTTTCGGGTGGCACTGGTGCAGTAGCTGCAAGGGTCAACGTCAGTGATATTGCTGCATACGGAGCAAAGATGAAGTTTTTCTTTCAGATTGCGGATGGCCGCAGCCAGATCGTCTGCATCCTCGGCGCTGGAGCGCAAAATGTGAAATGCCAAACGCTGAGCGCTTTTGCCGCCAACGCCCGGAAGTTTCTTTAACTCATCAATCAGTCGAGCCATAGGCTCGGCAAACTTTGACACAGTTCCCTCTAAATTCCCGGAATTCCCATTCCGCCCAGCATGCCGCCCACCGTCGATTGCATCGCCTCGTCCACTTTCTGGCCCGCCGCGTTCACGGCGGCAGTCACCAGGTCCTGCAGCATCTCCACGTCGCCGGCCTTCACCGCCTCGGGATCAATCCGCGTCTCCAGCACTTGCTTCTGCCCATTCATCTTGATGGTGACAGTGCCGCCGCCTGAAGAAGCCTCAACCACCGTCTGCTTC
>DASXJO010000705.1:0-2733 GCA_036497385.1 Candidatus Angelobacter sp.
CCCTCGCAGCTTCGATTCACTGCACCGTCTGCTGGAAGCTCAGGTTTATCGTCTGGCCAACTGGCGCGTTTCCGGTGAAGAAATTAATTACCGGCGCTTCTTTGACGTGAATGATCTCATCGGCCTGAGCATGGAAAATCCACGCGTTTTTGCCGCAACGCACCAACTGTTGCGCCATCTGCTGGCCGACGACATGGTGCAGGGCGTGCGCGTTGACCACTGCGATGGTCTGCTGAATCCGCGGCAATACATGGTCCGGCTGCAAATGCTCTATGCCGCCAGCCAGTGCAATGGTCCAACGCCGCGCGGTACCCTGGCGGAAAACGGAATTGAGTTAGACCTGCAGCAGGCTTTTGGCCAGCATGACTGGATGAACCAGCGCGCCCTCCTCTATACCGTGGTGGAAAAAATCCTGGAGCCGGGTGAAGAGCTTCCTCGGGAGTGGCCGGTGGATGGCACTTCCGGATATGACTTCACCACGCTGGTGAATGGCCTGTTCATTGATCGCCGCAATGAAAAGAGCTTCACCAATTTTTATCAGCGCTTTGCCGGCGGAACACAGGACGTGGAAACCATCATTTACAACAGCAAAAAGCTGATCATGCATGCCTCGCTCGCCAGTGAAGTGAATGTGCTGGCGCATATGCTTGACGCCATTTCCGCCACCGACCGCTATGCTCGCGACTTTACTCGCAAATCTTTGCGCGACGTAATTCGTGAGACTATCGCCTGCTTCCCTGTCTATCGCACATATATTGACGAACGCGGAGAGATGACTGAACGCGACCGGGCTTACATCCATGAAGCGGTTGCCAAAGCCAAGCGCCGCAACATGGATAAAGCCCCGGCCAGCTTTGATTTTCTTCGCGACATCCTGCTGCTGAAACACAAGAATTCAGAGGACCAGTCTGACCTTTATCGCAAAAAACTGCATTTCACGCTGAAGTTTCAGCAGCTCACCGGGCCCGTAATGGCCAAGGGCATGGAAGATACCGCGTGCTATGTCTATAACCGGTTTATCGCCGTGAATGAAGTGGGCGGATCGCCGGCGCAATTCGGCATCAGCCCGCAAGAATTTCATTCCGGTAATCTCAAGCGCGCGGAAAGCTGGGCGTATTCCATGCTGGCCACGTCCACGCATGACACCAAGCGCAGTGAAGATGTTCGCGCGCGGCTGGATGTGATTTCTGAAATGCCAAAGACGTGGGCAGCGCACGCGTTGCGCTGGCGTCGCACAAACCGGCTGCGCAAGCGCATGCTTACGGATGGCCGCCAGGTGCCGGATTTCAACGAAGAATATTTCCTTTACCAGACATTGGTTGGGACCTGGCCGTTCGAGTACCGCGCGAGCGGATTGCCTGAAGACTATGTAGAAAGAATCCAGCAATACATGTCCAAGGCGGTGCATGAAGCCAAGGTAAATCTAAGCTGGATCAGCGACGATCCGCAGTATGTGGAAGCCTTGCGGCACTTTATTGAGAAGATTCTGTTGCCAGGAACGCCTGCGCGGCCCAACGCTTTTCTTGAGCAAATGCGGGCCTTTATGCCCGCCGTACATTTCTTCGGCGCAATCAATTCGCTGGCACAGCGCTTGCTGATGCTCACCTCCCCAGGAAACCCTGATATCTATCAAGGCACGGAGCTATGGGACTTTAGCTTGGTCGACCCTGATAACCGTCGTCCGGTGGATTACGCGTTGCGCGAGCGGGTGCTGACGGAGCTTGATCGCAAAGCTGAAACCGGTGATCTTCCCTCTCTCTGCGCCGAATTGCTGGAAAATTATCAGGATGGGCGCATCAAAATGTGGACAACCATGCAGGCGCTACGCTTACGCCGCGACCGGCGTGACCTGTTCCATCCCGGCATCTACCAGCCGATGCACCCCAAAGGCGCGAAACAGCAGCATATGCTCGCTTTCGCCCGTGAGCATAACAGCCATATGGCAATTGTGGCCGTGCCGCGCCTCAGTTACACCCTTACTGGCGGCGCCCTCCGCGCTCCGCTGGCATCTCTATGGGAAAACACTGAGCTACCGGTTCCGTCGCGCTGCCCGGAGTTTCTGGAAAATGTTTTTACAGGAGAGAAGATCAGGGTCACCCCGCAGCGAACGCTCTTATGCCGCGAAGTCTTCGCGCATTTCCCCGTGGCTCTGCTGGTCAGCAGCTAGCGCTTGCGGATTGCGATCACAAACCGTTGTAAGCGTCGCCAGCTTTTCCGCTAATGAATTCGTTAGCGAACCTTTTTTAAAGCGCCAGCCCCAATTGCCGTCGCTGAGCGATGGCGTGTTCATGCGCGCTTCGCTGCCCAGGCCCAGGAAATCCTGCAAAGGCACAATTGCCATCCGCGCAACTGAAGAAAAGGCCGCGCGGATAAACGCCCAATGCATCCCGTCGGCGGGTTCGCCAAGATAGTTTGCGGCAAAGCGCTTCTCTTCTTTGTTGGCAGAAGATTTCCACCAGCCCGCCGTCGTATCGTTATCATGTGTGCCGGTATAGACCACGCAATTGGGCTCAAAATTTTGTGGAAGGTAAATATGCGCGCCGGGGTCGCCAAAGCCGAATTGCAGCACCTTCATCCCGGGAATACCCAGCTGCTCGCGCAGGGCATGCACCTCTTCGGTGATCAAGCCAAGATCTTCAGCGATGAAAGGCAGATCGCCCAGGCTGGCCCGCAGCGAATGGAATAAATCGTCACATGGCCCCTTCACCCACCTTCCATGAACCGCCGTGGGCT
>DASXJO010000706.1:0-7900 GCA_036497385.1 Candidatus Angelobacter sp.
TTCATGGGCGCACCTCCTGAAAATTTTCTCTGGCATGCATCAGCTTCAATCGCGCGCGATGGACCTTCACCTTCACGGTAGTCACGGGCAGCTTCAGCGCTTGCGCAATTTCTTCATATGGCATTTCTTCCTGCACGCGCATCAGCAGCGCGGATCGGTCAACTTCAGAGAGCTGGCGCAGGGCGTCCATCACGGCGCTCAATTCAGCTTTCTGCTCAGTGCGTGTGGCCAGGCCCACGCCTGGATCGGGAATGGAATCTTCCAACTCAGTCAGCCGGTTGTTGCGGCGCAGATGGTCACGGTACAGGTTGCGCGCAATGGTAAACAGGTAGGCTTTGACCGTTGCTTCCCTGATTTTGCCGCGTGAGGTCCATGCCCGTACGAACGTCTCTGAAGTAATGTCGTCCGCCAGGGCCGCGTCGCCGCAAAGGAACAGCACAAAGCGATGCACCTGCGGCGCATAGCTTTGGTAGAGGCTATGGAAATCCATCATCGGCGGCCTTGGACGGTAATGATACGCAGAAATGCCGCAGAAGTTACTCTTCACGCAGAAGTTACGCTTCAAACGTAAATCGGAGCCGGGGATCAGGGCAGGATGATGTGCAATTGATCGGCACTTGATCATACCGAGCAGATGTCTTCAATGGCTGCACGCAAAAACAAAAGCCGGACTCAACATGAGCCCGGCCTTTGTCTACGCTATTTCCTCCCCCAGGAAACAGCAACAACAATCAATTACCAGAGAGGGTTCCCTGACGGATCGCGGAAGTTATACGTCTCATTCCCAATAGCTACAGACTTGGCTATCAGCGCCGTCTTACCTTCAAACATAATCCTGGAGCCGACCACGGTTACCTTGTCGCCCTTGTGGATATTGATCTCATACTGCTTCATGAATGATGCGGGCGCCAGATGGACCTCAATGCTTCCAGTCTCATTTTTTACCGTGATGTGCGAACCCACAGTGCCGGTCACCGGACACTGAAAATCTTTTGACTCCTCCACCCAACCGCGTACCGTTTGCTCACTGGTCGGCGCGTAGCTGTAGCCCACTGGCCTTGGGGAGTGTTTTTCCTGGGAAACAAGAGTAATTGTCGCGCCGGACAGAAGCAGCGCGAATACGCCGAAGAGGATTCTGGTAAATTTCATCGCAACCTCCACGAAGCATAAGTATCCGCGAAGGTAAATTTCTGGGCTGTGACCACGGTCACAGTTGGCCTTTAACTCTTGGCGAGCACCCGCTGCCCAGCGTTTTACCAACCGCCGCCACCGCCACCGCCACCGCCGCCACCGGACGAGCCCCCACCTCCTGACCCTGAAGACGATCCCGGCGCAGTGGAAGATGACGAGATAGCGTTGGAAAACGAACTGCTAAAGCTCGAGGTGAAATCCGTCGCTGAAAACGAGGCAAGACCTCCGCCGGAATACCACGACGGCGAATAGCCTGTGCCCGTGCCTGTCCCGGAGCCGCCAGCCGCAGCTGCCTGTGCCAGCACCTGCGAAAACTGCTCTGCCCAGGCGTGCTCCACACCCAGCGCAAAGGCATAAGGAAGAAAGCGCTCAAAAAGTTGCGGCGTCTTGTCAGGCCGCGCCAAGGTTTGCAGGCGATCGCCATCGACGGCCGTCAGGAACAGTTTGAAGCCTTCCACGCGATCCATCAGTGCGCGCCCCGCAAGTGTTGGCGCTTTTAATAGATGATGAAAAAGCACGTTCATGCCAATGATGGCGGCAATGATGCCGAAAGCGGCCACTCCACAGGCCCAGATCAGCACACCCAGCCCAACACATTCGCCAGCGACAAAAGGGATGGTGAACAGCGTAAGGAATCCCGCCTGGCCTGCGCCCAGCACGCCCGCCTCTCGGACGCTCTTCCACGCGCGAATCACGCTGCTCACAAGCGCATACACTCCAAAGCTCCACCCCGTAAGCCAGACCGACATGAAAAGCGCTACGGGCATGAGCGACCCCTTGCTCAGAAAAAGCAACATCACAATCGTAAGCAGTGACAGGACAATCCCAGGCCAGAGGTAGCGCGCGTTGGTGCGAAAACTGGTGGCCTCAATGGTGGCGTGAAGATTTGTCTCCAGCGCTTTCCGTGCACCTAACAGCACCGTATGATTTTCATTTTTAAGCACCAGCGGGCTGCCACCTTCAAACAATGTTCTCGCCAGGTTTTTTTCATCCGCTGAAAGATTGCGGTCTTTATCTGTCGCGTCTTTCCTGCGCACCAGCTTGTAGGTCTTGGATTCATCCTGCTCAATGGTGAGATAGCCCTTGGCGGCCAAGCCCATGATTGCGGCCGTAAAACCTTTTTCGTCAGCTCCCATGCGCTCCAGAAAACGCATAGCCGCGGGAGACATGTTGTTTGGCGGCTCGTAAAGAGGAACAATCGCCCCACCCGCAGGGTCCTTGCCCACCATTCTCCAAATCATCCCGTAATAAAGAAAGACAACGATCAAGCCGGCAAGTCCGACGAGGGTTGATTTGTTGTCCGCGATGAACCATGCGCGCTTCTGTTCCGCCGTGGGCTCAGCGATGAAACCTTTAGGCCATGTCACCACAATCGTAAGCCCCTGCTGGGGAGCAAGGGTTTCGGCGCGAAATGTGGGATTACCATCTTCATCGCGCCGTGCTGTGTATGCCTGTCCCTTGCTGCCTGCAAAGCCGGTATAACCGCTCAGGTCCGTTACATGGCTGCGTAAATTTGGCGGCAGCAATACCGTGGCGGTGGCCACGTCGATGGGAAACTTCCACGCGTTGCCGGTTACGTTCCAGTAAAGTTCATCATGGTCGCCAAAGAAGCCGAGCTGGCGATTGGTGCGATAAGCAAACTGGTAGGAGTGTGTGCCGGGCGGCAGGTCATAGCTTGAACTGCCGAAATAAACTCGAACCCCATTGTCCTGATCTTCCGTGTGGTAGGGCTCCGAATTGCCGTCACGGCGCACGCTGACCACATCAAAAAGCAGAGAATAGCGTTTGCCGAGGCGGTCACTGTAGCGCGTGGGAAAGTCGCGATAGATCCCGTGGACAATATCGACGCCGGCAGACTCAACCACAATGGTCTCAACCACCTGCATGCTGCCATCAGTGTTTACGGTAACCCGGGAATCAAACGAGCGGATTCGCTCCGTTTGTGCCGCACCGGGAGCTATTGCAAGCAAGGCAAGAAAACAAGCCGTAAGGAAACTTTTCATGGAAGTCAGCTTGACTATAGCCTTGCTGCTGGCTAACAAGGAAGGGCAAAATGTTTTCGATCAGAACTCTCTTACCGGCGCGGCCTGATCGGGGCCCACGCGCCCAGCGACAATTTCCGCGCGATAGTAATTCTCACGGCGCATTGGGCAACCGGCCATTCGTCGCAGCATTGCGATTTGCCCGGTGTGCGTCAAAGCATCGGCCACTGGAGCCTGAAAAAGCTTCTCCGGTGAAGCGGCGAGCGGCGCATCGGATGCCAGATAGCTATCAAACGCTTCCAGAGTTTTGAAAAATCGCTTCACTTCCTCAGGCCACGGCAGCGGATCGGAATCATGCCAAGCCTGTTTGCCTCGCGCAATGGAAAGAGCCCAGTCAAAAAGATCGCCCATGTGCGCCAGGATGTGGGCCGGAGTCCGGCCTTTTTCCCCGGTGCTGAACGTGGCAAAGCTTTCCGGCGCATCACGAAAAGTCTTTCCCGCACGGTAGGCCAGCGTTGCCAGGGTATGCCGCAGAAGTTGCCGGCCGGAATCGTTTACCGGCTGAGATGTTCCCGCCATGATCGTCCCTCAAGATTTGGATATAGAGATCAGCAGCTGATCTTTTATGAAAAGATGGCAGCGGTCAAGCGGCGGTCGCAAGATTTCTGGTTATAAAAGGAGCTGCAAGGTGAGGGGTGAAATGCAAACACTACATCGCGACGGTGAAATCTTCTTCTTCGTCGTTAACGGGCAGGGCGTAGAGCGCAACCTTGAAGGGCGCCAGGGTGATATCGGGCGCGCTACGTACCAGTTCAAAATAAACCGAGTCCTCGCACTTTATGCATTTGGGAAACAACTGATCGCGCAGGAGGGTAACCTCATGTGCCAGCCGGTGGTTCCGGTGATACACGCGGTAGATGCCGCTCTCCAGTATTTTTTCGCCGCAACGGAATTGCTTACTGTGGTTCAACATAGTTTGTTGCGATTTGACCAGACGCAATTTCCGCTTACCGTTTCTCATGCATGGGGACCCGAACCAACCGCAGATTGGATGCTGCCAGGGAGGAGTTAAGTTGTGTAAATTCCTGCAGATTGTTGCAGGTGCAAAATGGAACCCGCCAAGTGGCTTGTTTCCAAGCAGTTACTCTAGATACAACTCATCGGCTCTGATGCTTCATCAAAATTTCGAAACGATTGATGAAGGAGCCGGGAAATTAGTTGATGAACGAACCCAAAAGTCAAACACCGAACGTCCCCGTTCAGGCGGTCCCAGGTCCCGCAGGCAAGGCGCAAAAGGTGCGCAGCTCGCGTTATGAATGGGAGAGCAAGAGCAACAATGAGAATGAAAAAGCGGCCGGCGCATCCGGCGCGTCGCGCAGATCGCTCCTTGCATCTGCCAGAGCAATCTTGAGAAATCTTTTTTCAGGAAATCGGGGCCAGGACAATAGAAGCTTTTTTGATAACGACGATGACGCGAGCCCCAGCGCCGCCTGACCGTCTAGTGCAAAAATCTGTTTAGCATCACCGCGCGATCATTATCCAGCCAGGCTTTCCAGCTCTGTTCGGAAACGCCTGGATATTTTTGCCTGCCAAACGCGATCCATGCATTGCAGTAGCGACGCCACTCATCTTCGCTTTTCTGGACGCTCTGGCGCGTCACTGTCCCCCAATGATCGTCGGTGCCCGTCTGGGTGCGCTGGTAAGCGGCATTCTCGGCTGCTTCAGCGCGCTTAGATTCTTCGGCTGTATAGTTCGGCAGCTCGCCTCGCTCAAACCCCTCCAGAGTAGAGAGAAGATTATTTTTAAAGAATATCTCTTCCTGAATTTCAAAGGTCCCTTCCAGGTTCACTCCGTTCTTTGCCTGGACCGCATAGAATTTGTTCGCTTCCTCCATAAAAGTGTGGAAGGCCTTCTTCTCCGCCGGCTTCCAGCTTGCCGTAAGCTCATTGAATTTCTGGTCGCGATCCACCTTGTCAAAGCGCTCGCTCAGGATCGCGCATTGCTCATACATTTCGCGGCCGCTGCTGTGGTCGCACACGCTAAAGTTGTTGCCGGCCCAGTTTTGTTTCCTCAGTCGATCAAGCTGGTACACGCGGCCAGCGTCATCTCCTGGCGATCCGCCAATGGAGCACGCCAGCTTGATGGCCACGTCAAAATTGCGGGTCGCGCCCTTGCCATTGGCGTAGATCATCATCAGCATGGATCTTCCCCCGATTGGAGCTTTGGCGTCTCGATCCATCTCTGCATACGCGCATTTCCGCGCCTTCGCGGGATCGGCAGGCTGTCCAAAACCGTAATAGAGGTCAGCGGATACACAATTTGTCAGGGCCTTTTCCTCGGCTGGCGTGGGACGGTCTGCGGCAGGAAGCTCAGCATCTTTCACTGCGGCGCACATCTTTAGGGCGCCAGGATCACTGATGGTGCTTTGCGAAAACGCTGGATAAATGCCGGCCAGCAGAAAAATTGAAAGAAGGGATATGGAAGGGCGCATTTGGAGACCATTGTGCTTGATTCGTGCTGCCGAGAGCAATCGCGACTTCGACATTCTTAAAGTTAACAGTGTAAAACCTTTGAAACACAGAGGAACAGAGGACACAGGAGTGAAAAGGATTTGAAACCAAATAGCAGAGATAGTGCTTCCGCCATAAATCAGTAAGGAACGCTGGCAAATAAGCCTCTGGGATTGCTTCTGAACTTTGATGTTGTCCTTTACGCGAAGGAACCAAGCGCGCATTAAACAACAAATATCGGAGGTCGTTTGCAGCAGCGCAAGGCGGCAATTCGCTCTAAAACCCCTCTGCGTCGTCCGTTCCTCTGTGTTTCAAAGGTGTTGCGTACCGTTCGGGGTATGCCGCTGGTAACTGCTCTGATATTAGTGCATGTGCTAATCTTCTCGCGGAGACTGCTTGCGCGCCGCCTTTGAAAAAGCACCGCCGGAAGTCCAGGAGATTCTGGGCAAGCCCATTCGCGATCTGGGGCTGAAGCTTGAAGGATCGCCGCTGGAGCGCTTTGTGCAGCAGCTCTATCGCGAACTTGAGCGCAAAGGTCTTAAGAAGTTCCGTCCCGCGTGCTATCTCACGGACGAGTGGGGATGCCCCTCAGGCGAACCCATCATTGGAATTCCTTTCTATCTGGCCGATCCCAAGCTTGCGCGCCTGGAAAAAGAAATGAACGATCTGGAAGATTCCCGCCAGATCATGATGTACCTGCGCCACGAGGCCGGACATGCTATCAATTACGCTTACGCGCTGCACAAAACACCTGAGTGGAAGCACCTGTTTGGGCCGTATCGCAAGCCTTATCGTGACGCTTACCGGCCAATCCCGTTTTCCCGCAGCTTTGTCCGCCACATGGAAGGCTGGTACGCGCAGAAGCATCCTGATGAAGATTTTGCCGAAACCTTTGCCGTGTGGCTCACGCCAGGTTCGCGCTGGCGGCAAAAATATAAAGGCTGGCCTGCTTTGGAAAAGCTGCGCTATGTGGACCGCACTTTCAGAAAGCTTGGCAGTCTTGATCCGGTGCGCCCGCGCGGACGCACCGACATTACCGTGGAAGAAATGGACACCACGGTAGGCGATTTTTATGAAGCCGTGTTGAGCGAGCAGCCGTCTCCGGGCGATCTGCCGCTGGACACCGATCTTCAAGATATTTTCAACGCCGGTCGCCGACGGAAAAAAGGCGTGCGTCCCGCTGTAGAACTTTTGCGCGAAAACCACAAATCTCTGGTAGACAAGCTCACGTACTGGAGCGGCGTGCCGCGACCACTGATCAAGAAGCTGGTGGAATCCATTGAAACGCGCGTGGAGGAAATGGGTCTGCGCGTCAACTTAAAGCAGGAAAAAGAGTCTCTGACGGAGCTAACGGTTTACGCAACAGCGTTGGCCATGAACTACGTAACGCGGGGAAAATTTGTTCAGACATAAACTTGTTCAAACATAAATATGTGGCAAATCGATGCCAGATTGATCTGCCAGATAACTCTGTATGGGAACCGATATGGACAGCAAATTGAAAATTACGGTGCTTTACGAAAGCTGGGGAGACGGGGAAGAGGAAATCGCCCCAGAGCCGGAAAAGAAGAAGCGTGGGGTTAAAAAGCGGCGCAAGAAGCGAGAGAAGCACGACCGCGAAGAGATCTTTGAAGCCCTGGAAAAACTGGGCCATGAGCCCAGCTACATGATGCTGGATGGAGAAGACAAGTCTCTGCTGGGGCTGGCCAAGCAGGAGACTGACCTGTTCTTCAACATTGTAGAGTCATACGCGGGCGACGACACCATGGAAATGCATGTGGCTGCGTTCCTGGATTTGCTGGGTCGTCCATACACCGGCGCCGGCCCGCAGGGGCTTTACCTGGCGCAGGACAAGAGCCTGGCCAAAAAACTATTCCAGTTTTACAACATCCGTACTCCGTACTTTGCCACCTGCTATCAAGGCAAGCTGGACCACTCACAGGAAATTTCTTTTCCTCTGATTGTGAAGCCGGAGTCGGAAGATGGATCGCTTGGCATTGACCAGGGCTCAGTGGTGGGAAGCGTGAAGGAGCTGATGGAGCGCATCCACTATGTACAGGAAGAATTCAACTCGCCCGCGCTGATTGAAGAATACATTGAAGGCCGCGAAATTTACGCAGGCATTCTTGGCAACCAGAATCCTGAGGTGTTGCCGCTGGTGGAGCTTGATCTGTCGCGTCTGCCTGAAGGCATGCCCAAGGTCGCCGGCACGGAAGT
>DASXJO010000707.1:0-7382 GCA_036497385.1 Candidatus Angelobacter sp.
GAACGGCGGCAATACCAGCAATCTTCGCGTTGTGGGCGTGCCTTCCAGTACGCCGCAAGGGCGTGAAGCCAACAGCCGGTCAGTCAATCGAACATATTTCCAAACGCTGGGCGCGGAACTGCTGCAGGGAAGCTGGTTTACTGAAGCCGACAACGCCACCGGCCCACAGCGCGTAATCATAAACAAGACTCTCGCCGATCAGTTCATGCCCGGCCTTGATCCCCTGAAACAGCAGATCTGGTTCACCTACTCAGACAAAGAAAAGCCTCGCCAGGTGATCGGCGTGGTGCGCGATATCAAAGAAGGCCCACTCGATACTCCAGCGCGCCCGGCAATTTATACGCCTGCGGAAGCGAACGGCCGCTTGTTCTTTGGCCTGCTGATTCGCACGGAGCAAAGGCCGGACGCGCTGACCGCTGAAATCCAGAGCGCCATCCGCCAGATTGATCCTGATGCGGTCATGTTCAACGTCCAGACCATGGAAGACCGCATCCAGCGCTCGCCTGCGGCATTTCTCCATCGTTATCCAGCCGTGCTGGCCGGCATGTTTGCCGGTCTTGCGCTGCTGCTGGGAACAATCGGGCTTTACGGCCTGGTGGCATACTCCGTAAGCCAGCGCACGCAGGAAATCGGGATTCGCATGGCCCTTGGCGCGCAGCGCGGCAGCGTCCTGAAAATGGTGCTGGCGCAAGGCGTTCGCTTGATCGTCCCCGGCGTGGTCGCCGGAATCGTGGCGGCGATGCTGGTTTCCTATCTCATGCGCAGCATGCTCTTTGGCATCCACTCATGGGACCCAGTGATCTTTGCCGTGGTAACGGCCATCCTTGCGATTGTTACGCTCGCTGCAAGCTATGTGCCTGCGCGTACTGCCACCAAGGTGGATCCGATGGTGGCGTTAAGATACGAGTAGCAAGCTCCGGAAAATCTCACCACGGAGACGGAGAAGAAAATCTCACCACGGAGGCACGGAGACACGGAGAACAGCAAGAGGACCGGGAGATCGGGTGATCGCGCGTGATCTGAAAAGGCAAGAACCCACGGAGGCGCGGGGAACGGGTGGATATGTCGCGGAGGTAGTAAGTCCCCGCGAGGGGACGGATGGCAGTAGCCCGCCGTTTCAATGGCGGGTAATGATGAAGCCAAAGCGCCGCAGGCCCGCGCACAGCGTAGCGGAGCGCGCAGAAGAAGCCAGAGGGACGAAGCACTTATATCCCGCTCTTTGTTCCGCAAAGGAACGGGGCACCGGCTATTGCCCGTCAGCTATGGCTTGGGGGTTCACATCGCTCGCCGGATTGTTATCCACCGGCATGGTTGCAATACGGAAGAGCAAAAACTTGGTAAGCGCCCAAGAGAGAATGCCGATTGGCAGCAGGAGAGATGCAAAGAGGAAGATTGTGTTTGAAATTAGCGCTACAAGAATCAATGAGCCCGCGGCCGCTCCGGCTCCGATGATTCGGACCGCCTGCATTCCGTCATTTGGAAACAGTACCATCGGAACAACCGCGAAGATCAGAAAAGCAACATTTGCAACCAGATATGCTACTCGCGGGGAGTGAGCGCTGGGGATCAAAAAATCCAAGTAAAAGACGGCTGTTATGCTGCAGACCGATTGCATGACATCAAATAAAACCCCGCGTCTTTCAGGGGGCGTTAAAGATTGGGTTCTAAGATTGGAACCAAAAAAATACGTGAGAAGCAAAATCAGATACACATACCGGAGCAAGTTTGCCAAGGTGCGCACCCAGTCAACCGGAGCGCCGATCGTTGCGACGTCCGCAGCAATGCTTTTTGCGAGGGACGTAAAAAATACCCCCAAGGCTCCCGCAACCCAAAGTCGCTGGAATGCTTTCTTTGCTGCTATTGTTTGCGGCCTCGCGTTTGCGCTTGTTTGATCAGCTTTTGGCATTTTGGGTCTCTCCTTACAGAACTTGAAAATGCTACAGCGATTTCGCGACTCCTCCATGATGCGAGTGTCGCGTCCGAGTCCCATCGTTTCGCAACGAGCGGAAAACGATGGAGCACACGGGCTGTGCCGCACCTACGGCGCTCGCTCTCAATCTTCATCCTTACCCAGGCCTGACGGCCCGGGCTAACCTCTTGCGCGCCTCCGGCGCTTGGTCTATCGGTGCTATTGCACTGTCGCCGTTGCCTTGGCAGTGGTGTCTTTAGGCAAGCCCAAGTCCGGCAGGGCGTTTACGATGTTTACTGTCTCGAGGCTCACGGTTATGACCTGGCCGATGAGGCGGAGAATGTATTCCTTATCGTCGTCGCGGTTGGGGTCATTGGTGATGCCGGAGCGCTTGTCAGTAGAAACCTGATATTGGTCAATCACCCATTCCAGCGCGGAGCGGTTGCCCAGGCGGTAGTCGTAGGTCTCTTTGGGAATGCCAGTGAGGGTGAGGAAGTCGTTGTACAACAACGTCTGCTTGTCTTTGCTGAGGCGCATTTTTTCCACGCGCAGATTGAGCTTTTCGCCGGGTTTCTCGCGGCGCTCCAGCGGATATTCTTTTTGCTTCTCGTAGTCCACGTGCAGCTCGGCCAGGCGCTTGCCGGCCTTGGCAAAGGGATGGAAATGCGGCGCGTAAGGAATGCGCGGCAGCTCACGCTTCAGATTGGCGGCGTAGCGCGTGCGGTATTCCGGGTGATGAAGAACGGCGTAGGTGTAATAGAAGATGTCCCACTTGGTGATGGATTTGTCTTTATAGTGCGAGCGGAACTGGTCAAGCGCCCAGTCGGTGATATTCTCGCGGCGATTGGTGCCGTCTTCTGCGTAAGTGTAAAACGGGAAGCATTGGCTCCCGCCCTGAGGCATAAGATCAACAACACAATTTGCGGCCAAGACATAAAGAGGCCAATCAAACCCCATTTTTATCCAAAGGTGCTTGTTTTCCTTCTCCGATTGCGTATTAGGGTAGATCTGAGGGATTGAGTAGACTTCCTCATTAAGGATTCGGTCGAGGAGAACAAATTCACGCACGAACGGGCGATAAAGCGCAGTCCGGATTTTCTCTTCTCGAAATTCCGCTACTCTGCCACGCTTGATATCCGCCTTGAGGTCGCGACTCCAACTGATCCTTTTTTCATCATGCAGGACGAAGTCGTCAACTGCAACATTGGGCTTGACTCTCTGCCAGCGATCGACTTCTAGATTGTATGAGCCAATAGTGGCACCCATATTCCTTGCTATGGCATCTCGGTCGAAGTTGTATGCCCATGAGTCGCGGCATGTGCATACCCCGCGAGAGAACGATGAAAAGACGGCAGGAGTTGTTTTCTCGTTGGACTTGGATGCTCGATCCTTTAGTCCAATCGGAGCGAATTCGTCAAATTCAGCGTGATTGCCGACTGCAAGCCAATTATGTTGCTTGTCCGCTTTAATCCGCTGCCAAATAACATTGCTCGCCTTTTCGACTACCTCAAGCTCCTTATACTTTCGTTCTCGCGTCCAAAACTCATCCATACGTGCATAGAAGACTTCGCGGCTGGTAGCTTTTGAGTTCCGGACGAGCAGATTGACGCTAACACCCACTTGAATCCCGAAAACATTGTGCGTTGTGCCCGAGAGCTTCGGGTTCTTGCGAACATTTCCTCCTAAATCAAGGATAAAGATTGAATCAAAATCATTTCCGAGATGCTGGCGCAAACCGTCAGCTGCCAGGCTGTCGAGAAACCCGCTATTTGTGACGAATGCGACAATTCCATCGGTTTTTAGGCGGTCTGAAGCCCAGCGAAAGGCTTTGATATAAGGATCTACCAGAGAATTCTTGTTCGTTGCAGCTGACGCCTTCGAGTATGTTTCATTGATTCGCCGGTCGAGTACCGGATATTTACGATTCTTGTTGTTGTCGTCCTGATTCACTTGCCATGCGTTGTACGGTGGGTTTCCAATGATCACAAAAATCGGTGACTGTTTCTGCCTTTCAACCCGAGCCGTATTTTCGGCTGTAAACAAGCTCGCTTGGCTCGCCTCCGCCAGCTCAAATGTATCCACCAGACAAATTCCCTCAAACGGTTTGTACTCGCCTGTCGCGTCGAGATACGCGTGCTCAATATTCATGCTGGCGATGTAGTACGGCAGCAGCATGACCTCATTGCAATGCAGTTCATTCTCATACTTGTATTGCAGGCGCGTCTTAGGAATTTCCTGCATTACGCGCACCAGGAAATTACCGGTGCCAACGAAGGGATCAAGGATGTGGACCTCGCGGTCGCCCAGGGACTTGCCGAATTCTTTTTTGAGAATTTCTTCCACGCTGCGCACCATGAAATTGACGATGGGCTGCGGGGTATAGACGATGCCGTGGGTGTCCGCCTCTTTGGGAGAGAAGCCCTGGAAGAAGCGCTCATAGACGGTGTTGAGGAAGGTCTGCTTCTCAGAGAAGTCGGTGGCGTTTTCAGCGTTGATTTCAATGGCGTGATAGAAGCGGTCGAGGTCTTTCAAAAAAGCGTCGCGGCTGAAGTGGCGGCTGGTGAGCGAGTCAATAACCTTTTCAATTTCGGCGGCGATGATGTTGCGGCGGGTGAATTCAGGATTGTTGAAGACGCGGCGGAAGATACGCTCGGTGAGCAGGTGCTGGATGAGCATGGTCTCAACCGCCGAGTCCGACAGGTTGGGATTGATGGCCTGGCGGCAGAGCAGGACGAAGCCCTCAAAACTGGCGACAAACTTTTTGTTGGTCTTGCGCTCTTTCTCGATGATCCCTTTGACGGCGGCAGCGATTTCAGGAATGCGGCTGGAAAACTCCGCTATGGCGGCTTCCCATTCCTCATGCTGCGGCTCACGGTACTTGAAGAACTCCTTGAGCAGATCGACAAGATTGTCCGGGTCGGTAATGTCTTCATTCAGGCCCTGGCGCACGCCCTTTTGGTAAAGAATGGCCCTCTCCGGGCTCTGAAAGATGATGTTGTTGCGAGGATAGCCCTGTTCGAGCTTCTTCTTGATCTCCTTTTCAAGCTGGTCTTTGAGGTCTTTGGCTTCCCAAAAGCCGTGCTTGAGAGTGAATGAATCGAGCACGGCCCCATCGACGATGACGGATTTGTTTTTAGGCGCGGGGAGGCGGAATTCCTGCACCAGTTTCCATTTGAATTGACGGGCACAGGTATCAAGAAGTGAGGCGAAGGCCTGCCTGACAGCGGTTTCATGGCTGATGTTGAGCTGCCCGAACTGGTTTAAGGCGTTGTAATAGTCCTTAACCTTGGCGTGCGAGGGTTTGAGGGATAGTTCCATTCGGGCGGTTGAGCGGAGTTTAGCACAGGGAATGGCTCGTAATTGCGTGGATAGGTTGAAGTTCCGAGGTGGTTAAGGGGCTTTTTGGAGCGTTTTGAGTGGCTGCCTCGGTGTTTTAGCGCGCTCCGCTAAGCTGTTCTTTCATGGCCGCTCCACTGCGTTGCGCGGCGGCCTGCGGCGCAAGGAAGGGCATTTAAGGTTTCGGTTCGGTACGACTGAAAGTCATACCCTGTTACTTATGGATGACCCTGAGAACGGGGTTGCGCGGGCCGATTTTCAACCAAGGAAGGGCTGTTTTTGCTTGACAAAAAGGCGAACAAAATGGTAAAGTAAGAAATTCGCTCCAGAGCGAAAAAGTAGTGTGTTGGACGATCTTTGACAATAAGCATTCAGCAATTAGCACTCAGCAATCAGCTGAGAACCCAACCCCGCGGGAAAGGCAAACCTCACCACTGATTTACACCGATGACCTGATCAGGAATGGAGTGGAACGCTGAAACCTACGCCATTCTCTACCCATCCACGCGAAAACCGCGCGTGGACGGGGGCCCACTGGGATGACCTGGGATGCAGTGGGATACCAAGGGAGGGGGTACGGACGGCTTCGCCGATTCAGATCGTTCGGCTCCCGGCTGCGCCGCTCCCCTTCGACTGCGCTCAGGGCTCTGGCCTTTGGCCATCGGCAAAGGACGATGACAGTTTGAAGCGCGGCGATTGTTGCGCCGCGCGGCTTTTTCAGGTTGCGACCCTCTGCCGATGCTCTCAGCTTAGGGATCGGGTGGGACACGATGGGACTCACTGGGATGAACATAGGGGTAGGGGAGGGGGGTACTGATCGCCGTCATCGCGCGTGATCGCCGTGATCGGGAAACCAAAACCCCGCAATCTGGAATTTAGTGGGATGTGGTGAGTTAAGCGCTTTGGAATCCTAGTTGAAGGAGGGGGAGGGCACCCTTGGCCAGCACCCCGAAGAAGTGCCGAGGCTGAAAATCTAGAGCCTAGATTGGCCATTCATTCAACTGATTCGAGCGCGATTCGATACAGATTGGCATCGATTTGGGCGCAGAAGAGCATGGATTCGGCAATGTACGTAGCAAAGGGGCAAGCGCTTCGCTCGGGATAAAGTGCGAGAGATCGCTACAGCAACGAGCACCTATGAGCAAACAGCGGAACCTTGGGACGTTTGTCCATGGGATGTATGTGGCTATAGGGCTCCCTCCTCTTCGCAAAGAACGCTCTGAGTCGGGATTTCAGACAGTACCAGCCAGCCCCAGCTCCGACGCAATCCCTTTCATGGCTTCAATGCAGAACGCGATGTGCTCTTCCAGATCGACGCCCAGATCGGCAGCGCCGTTGATGATGTCATCGCGATTCACGCTGCGGGCAAAAGCTTTGTCCTTCATCTTTTTGCGCACGGACTTTGCTTCCACCTCAGCCAATGACTTGTTCGGCTTTACCAGCGCGCTGGCCGTGATGAAGCCGGAAACTTCGTCGCAGGCGTAAAGCGTCTTTTCCATCCGGCTTTCGCGCTTCACGCCGCTGTAGTCGGCATGGGAAAGAATGGCTCGGCGCACGTCTTCCGGATACCCGCGCTCTTCCAGAATCTTGCTTCCCACAAACGGATGCTCTGCCGGCGTGGGATATTTTTCATAGTCAAAGTCATGCAGCAGGCCGGTGATGCCCCATTTGTTTTCGTCCTCGCCAAACTTGCGGGCATAGGCGCGCATGCATGCTTCCACGGCCAGCATGTGCTTGCGCAGGCTCTCTGACTGGGTGTATTCGCAGAGAAGGCTCCAGGCCTGGTTGCGATTCAGTTCGGCTCCATCCTTTTGATCCATTTCCATGTTTTACCCTAGGTTTATACCTGTTTTCTCTCTTTATTCACTCAAGTTTTACCATTAACTCAGGGTTTTACCTAAATTTCTTATTGACAATTGTGAGTTGATGCCTGAGACTACGAGAGTTACAGGTACCCCGAAGTAAAGGTTTTTGGAGAAACTGCCCGCTCTGGCAACTCCGAAACATCCATGGCAACAGCATTGGCGCCGGTAGATTCCCGGGAAGTTGTACGTTGTGACCATTGTCATTTAGTCCAATTCAGGACCAACAACAATCTTTGCAGAAAATGCCGCACGTCGCTGGATGAGGATGAGCC
>DASXJO010000708.1:0-4360 GCA_036497385.1 Candidatus Angelobacter sp.
GACACGGTGCTGACCGTGGCGGAGGATTTTGGCGTGCCTCCAGACCGGCTGAGGCGCTGGAATGGATTGAAAACAAACAGCTTACGCCATGGCCGAGTGTTGATCGTCTATAAGCCGCTGGCTCCCGGCGAAGCCGATAAAGCGCCCACCAGACGGCGCAAAAAGACGGCACACGCGACGACAAAGCCAAAATCGACGGCCGCTGCCGAGGCAAAAGAGAAGCCGGCGCTCAACGCCAAGAGCGAATAAATCAAATTTGCTGCGCGAATGTTGACAAGCAATTCATTCGGCTTGATATAATCCGCGCCTGATAATTTTTTATTTTGGTGTGCGCTTTCCGGCCCTAATTTTCTGGAGGAAAAATGAGCTTTTACGACGAGACCCTCAAAGCAAGACATGAGGACGATGATGATGAATACGGCGAAACCGGCAGCTATGGCAGCAGCTCAACCGAAGAGGATTATGACGAGGAAGAAGAAGAATCCATCGGCGGCGAAAGCAGCGGCGGCGGCCCTGAAGATTCAGGGGTCGGCGAAGCTCCCGTAAGCGCTCCGGCTCCCGCGCGCAAGAGCGGCGGAGGCGGTGGCGGCGGAAAAAAGAAACCTGCGGCAAAAAAAGCTGCCAAGAAAAAACCAGCGGCTAAAAAGAAATCGGCAGCGAAAAAGAAGAGCGCCGGTAAAAAAGGCGGCGGCGGCTCTCGCGGGAAGAAAGCTCCTGCGAAAAAAGCTGCGAAGAAAAAAGGCGGAACAAAGAAAAAGTCCAGCGGCAGGAAGAAGAAATAGTTCTGCGAAGAGTTTAAGTGGGAATGGAAAAGGCCGCGAGAGCGGCCTTTTTTTGATGAGATCGACCAACTCCCGATCTTAACCGCCCAGTGTTTTCTTGCGCACGAACATTGCTCCATCTCCTCGCCGCCTTTTTGATCGTAAGCACGCTAGAAGACAGGGCTGAACAAAAGGGGTCAGCACAGGCCCACTATCCGCCGACCATGCCATTCCCGTATTCAGACAAGATTGAAGATTAAACGTGGTATTCATGCTTTCCTGGCCCTTTGAGATCCCAGTGAGTCTTTCTAGCCTGAACAAGCTTCGCAAGCTCGTCGTAGTAAATCCCTCGCTCATTCTGGTCGTACTTAATGTCGTTTCCGGCTGAATAGGAGAAATAACCCCTGCCTGTCCATGGCGAATAGAGCGCGCTATCCCGAAGGCAGCGATTGTACAAGAGTGCGCTGCACATGCACTGGGCATAGGTAGAATGGCCGCCGCTGCGAACATGTTTGAAGCGGACCTGCTAACCAGCCAACGATCTCCGATACGGTTCCAAAAACGAGAAAACATAAGCTCAGTGTCTATCCACTTGAGCTCTTTTGCTCAACACTCCATCGGTTAGAGGTTCCGGCTTTGCGGGCCTGCCGGATTCTGAGCGAACACGAGCTCCCCACTTTCGGCAATATCGGGAAAAAGAGAGGCTTCCGGCACCTTATTTCCGGGAACCGCGCACACACAGCGCACGCATGAGAGAATGGGGGTGAGGGAGCCCGCTTGGATCGTTGTCTGACCTTCCTTCATTGAAGTCGAAATACCACGCGTAACCTGTAGGATGTCCGCGATCATCATATCTGGGCTCACTGCTCCACTCATCACCGGTAAGGAACAGATTGCCTTTCACATGATAAGTAAAGAGATTGTCTTTGCCCGAACCAGCTAATCCGGGAGCATTCGCGCTGCGGTCGTAGATCGCCCCCAACTCAGCAAGTGTCGCCAGCCTCCAGTCCGAGTACCCGGCTAACCGTAGGCTGCGACAGTACTTCACAGCATTCTTCCAGCTCACATCTTTACCGTTGTCTTTCCCCGCCCACATCAGAGCCGTGGAAGGATCGATCCAGAACCCCCTTGCCTGGGTCTCTTGTGCACCGCCACCCTGACTTTTCGGCGCTGACTGAGCATTCGCCTGGATGACAGCGACAGAGAGCAGAAACACTGCGATCTTAGTCAAACATTTCATGATGTTTTTCGGATGTACGGACGTAAGCTGCCAGTTAGCCGCGGTCCTGTTTGATTTTGCGATCAAAATTGAATACGTACAAGACGAGCAGGCCGTTGATGGCGAAAACGACAGCCGAGGCGATTGCGGCATGCACGGCTGTACTCCCCTCGTGCCGCATGAACGCATCCACGGACGCAGCAAGCAGCCAGAGTTGCACTACGACGCCAATGCCAACCAAAATCAGCAACGCCGTAAACAACGTTGTGCCTTGAGCCTGGCGGGTGCTCATGCGATCTCCACTCCCACGGCAAATATTTCATTTCCCTGTTGTTCCAGCTTGATTCGCGGCAGAGGACGTGACGGCGGCCCCGCATAGGGCCTGCCTTCCGCTACGGAAAAATATCCGTGATGGCACGGGCAGAACAAGGCATTCTCTTTTCCATTGTGAATCACGGCGCAGGAAAGATGGGTGCACACCTGGGAGTAGGCCACAAGACCGCCATCGTTCTGCCGCACCAGAATGCACGGGTCTTCTTGCGTGGGATAGGAGAACAGCTTCGATCCTCCGATGGGAATTGAAGAGGCCAGCGCAATCCGCGCCCTTGGCATCTCCGAGGTCTTGACGATATGAGGAAGGCCCGCAACTACGGCGTTTGCTCCAGCAATGGTAAGTGACCCCAGAGCAAGGAACTTGACCATCTCCCGGCGGGTAATGTAATTATCGCTCTCCCATTCCACGGGGAAGTCCTCGCGCCAGCGGGCATCTTTCTTCTTCTTGCATTCCAGACAGCCGTTTTGCTGCTTGTCTTTTTCGTCGGACATTTTCAATCTCCCATGAGCAGGTTGGCGACGTCATATTCATCCGTGGTGGTTCGTCCGATCTGCTCAATTGACACATCGATTCTTTGCACGCTACGCGGGACCAGGACGTTTACCTTGGTGCGCACCGTCTCGCCGCCGAACCGCCACTCTCGAATGGCCACTCCCTGGCGCGTGCGTTCAATATTTTCACAAGTCGCAAAGGTGAGCGCCCCAGAAGGACAGACGGTGGCGCACATGGGCCCCTTGCCGATGCTGGTGCGGTCGTAACACATATCGCACTTCATCATCTGGTTGATCTCGGCTTTGTATTTCGGGACGCCGAACGGGCAGGCCAGGACGCAATTAGAGCAGCCAATGCAACGCGGCTTCAACGAGCTCTGCACGATTCCGTCTGCGGTCTTCTTGATCGCGTCCGCGGGGCAGACCTGGGCACAGATTGGGTCTTCACAGTGCATGCAAATTTGCGGCGCGGTTTGGACACTATCCACACGCATGATCGTCTCCAGGTGGATCATGGAGACGCCGCGGTGCGTATCGCACTCCTCGCATGCTTGCATGCAGGCCTTGCAGCCGATGCAGCGCGAGTGGTCGATGAAAAATTCCATTCCCCCGTTGCCGTTCATCGCACTCCTCCGGCCTGCATTTCCAGTTCCGCAATGGCATCATGCGGCGCAGGCACTTTGCTCACGCGGACGGCACAGATTTTATATTCCGGAATATTTGAAATTGGATCGATGGCGCGCACAGTCATGTTATTGGCCGCTCGATCCAGCGGCCAATGGTAAGGAACAAAGACCGTGTCCGGACGAATTGTCTTCACCACGCTTGCTCGCACCGTAACTGAACCACGCCGGCTCTCAACTTTTGCGAAGTCGCCTTCGGCTATGCCCAGCTTCCCGGCAAGCAAGGGATGTATCTCACATAAAGGTTGCGGATATTGGTCCACCAGAGCACCAATTCTGCGCGTCTGCGTTCCGGAGAGGTAATGGGAGACGACGCGGCCGGTGGTAAGAATGATGGGATATTCGCTGTCAGTTTCCTCTGCGGCAGGCTGCCACTCCACCGGTTGAAAATGGGCTTTGCCGTCCGGATGATTGAACTTATTGCCTTCATAAAGCCGGGGTGTGCCTGGATGATCGGGAGAGGGACAAGGCCAGCAAACGCCGTATTCCCGGTCGATACGGTCCCATGTAATGCCGTAATAATCGCAGACGCCGCCTTTGGAAGCGACGCGCAACTCATCAAATATTTCTTTAGGAGAGTCGAACGTGAATTTGCCCGCTTGACCCAGCCGCGCAGCGATGTCGCAGATAATTTTCCAGTCAGCGCGTGCGTCTCCAGGAGGATCTACAACTTTTTTATGGTGAATCACCCGGCCTTCCACGTTGGTGGTGGTGCCTTCATCTTCTTCCATTAATGAACCGGCAAGCACCACATCCGCGTAGCGCGCCGTCTCAGACATGAAGAAGTCAATCTGCGAGAAGAACTCCAGTTTTTCGAATGCCTCACGGATGTAAGAGTTGTTGGGCAGTGAAACCATGGGATTGCATGAGAT
>DASXJO010000709.1:0-3041 GCA_036497385.1 Candidatus Angelobacter sp.
GTCTTTTTCCGCAAAACCCGCTCCGGGCAGACGGTAGACTTCTGTCTTGATCTGCTTTTTCTCATCGTCAGTGATTCCCGGCGATTGCCAGAAGCTGCTGGTTTCTTCAGGATAGATGTCGCAGACAACCAGCCATTCGGCTTTTTTCAGGGCATCGATATTCTTTTCACTGTTCGGGCCGATAGCGACGCCGTTCATGCCAAAGCTGATTAATCCTTTCACCTTTCCGGCATACATGCCGTCCCACAGTTCAACCCAGGAATATTTACGGTCAATCTTGGGCAGATAGTTGAATGCCCAGTCATTCTCTTTTTTGGCTGCGTCGCCGTACATTGCCTTCATGAAGGAGACGGCAAACTTCGGCGTGTTTGACCAGTAATTAAAGGACTCCCACTCTTTCGGCTTGGAAGGTTTGGGCGTAATGCGGGTAACGTAGGTCTGGAAATCCGTGTCCGTGGGGTTGGGAACTTTGAGATAACCCGGCAGAATATCGAATACGCCGGCAAGATCTGTTGCGCCCTGAATGTTGGAGTGTCCGCGGAGAGCGTTGACGCCGCCCCCGGCGCGTCCCACATTGCCCAGCAGAAGCTGAGTCATGGCCGCCGTGCGGATGATCTGCGACCCAAATGTGTGCTGGGTCCAGCCCACGGAATAAATAATTGTGCCAACCTTCTTCATGTCTCCATCTTTGCGGATGGAGGTGTACATGTCCCAGGCCTTGATTAGCTTTTCCGTCGGAATTCCAGTGATGCTGGAAACCATTTCCGGCGTGTAGCGCGAGAAATGCTTCTTCATCAATTGGAAAATGCAGCGAGGATGCTCAAGAGAAAGATCGTAGGCCGTATTCGCCGGCAATGATGGAGGCGCAGGAGCGCCGGTGGTAGCCTTTGCGCCCACTGGACCTTGCGCCTGGTATCCCTGTCCGGCCCCGCCGTTAGGACCAGCGGCTTTCGATGAAGGATTGGAGGGAGCCGCTTGTGCGGCGGTTTCGGGTGTCGCCGGCCCGTCGCCCGCAGCGATAGCGGCGGCCGCGGTTCCAGTCACGTTTCCGCCCTCTTCATAATTCCAGGAGGAGACGTCATACTTTAAGCCCGCAGCGTCAAATCCTGAGAAGAAGCCGTCTTCAGGCAGCTTAAAGCCCTTCTTCACGATTAGAGCGGCGTTTGTGTAGTTGATTACATAGTCTTTGGCATAACGGTTATTCTGCAGCGCGTAATTGATCAGGCCGCCCAGGAAAGCGATGTCTGAGCCGGCGCGAATCTGGCAGAAGTGGTCAGCCTGCGATGCCGTGCGCTGAAAGCGCGGGTCAACCACAATGACCTTGGCATTGCGTACTCTTTTGGCCTCAACCACCCACTTGAAACCGCAAGGATGATTTTCCGCTGGATTGCCGCCCATGATCAGCATCACGTCGGCGTTCTTGATATCTATCCAGCCATTGGTCATTGCACCGCGTCCGAACGTTGGTCCCAAACTTGAGACCGTAGGGCCGTGTCAAACACGGGCCTGGTTTTCTATATAACAAAGCCCCAGGCTGCGCATGGTCTTTACAACGAGATAATTAAATTCATTCGTGTCAGTGCAGCCGCCGTTCCAGGCGATGGTCTCACAACGGTTTACCGTTTTACCGTTGGCATCGGTCGCAACAAAAGTTTCATCGCGGGTCTTCTTGATATGGCGAGCAATCTCGTCGTACGCCTTGTCCCAGGAGATGTCTTCCCACTGCGTGGACCCAGGACGCCGAACCTGCGGCTTGGTGAGCCGGCGATCATTCTTGATTTCCTGGAAGAGCGACGCTCCCTTGGGGCATAAAGTGCCGCGATTAATCGGATGGTCGGGATCGCCTTCCACGTGGACCACCTGAGTAGTCACGTTCTTGGCTTTATCGCCAAGCGTGTGAATGATTACGCCGCAGCTCACCGAACAATAAGGACATGTGGACCTTGTCTCAGTGGTGCGGGCAATCTTAAGTTCTCTTGCTTGAGCCATTACCGGGCGGGCGTCAAACCCTAAGAGAAGCGCAGCGGCGCTGCCGGTTCCGACTTTAAAGAATTCACGTCTCGATAAGCCCATAGAGGTGGCCTCCTGCCAGGCGCATTCACGAGCGAACTTGTACGGATTGTTGAGTTGCCCGATTCGAGTAGGGCAACTGACGTAAAGAAATTTCACAACATGCTAGAGCCCAGAAAGCAAAATGTCCATTAAATTTTTCTAAAGAGCAGATTTCACTAAGAAGCACGATCTCACATTGCCGGTATGGCCCCAGTCACTCCCATTCTTACGCGGTTCCTGTTATCCTGAGCGGTTTCACACGGCTTGAGGATTGACCCTATGCTGAGCATGCAAGGAAAGAACGTAGTAATTTTTGGCGTGGCCAACAAACGCAGCATCGCGTGGGCCATTGCGCAGCGGCTGAGTGACGCCGGGGCCAAGCTTGCGATCACTTATCAGAATGAGCGCATGAAAGCCGAGGCGCATGACCTGATCACCGCGCTTCCCGGAGCACAGGCTTTTCAGTGCGATGTTTCCAGCGATGCGGAGATTGATGCCTTTTACGCGGAGATCAAGCAGCACTTCGGCCAACTGGACGCCGTGGTCCATTCTGTGGCATACGCGCCAGCCGAGGAACTAAAGGGCGATTTCCTGAATACCTCGCGTGAAGGCTTTCGCATCGCGCATGACGTGAGCGTTTATTCCCTGATTGCGGTCACCCGTGCCGCCGCGCCGCTGATGATCAACGGCGGCAGCGTGATTACGCTGACTTACTTTGGCGCGGAAAAAGTTGTGCCCGGCTATAACGTAATGGGAGTGGCCAAAGCCGCGCTGGAAGCTACCGTCCGTTACCTGGCCAACAGCCTGGGCGAGAAGAAGATTCGCGTAAACGCCATCTCGGCTGGCCCCATCAAAACGCTGGCAGCGCGGGGCGTGGGCGACTTCACCACGATGATGAAGAACCACGCCGAACACGCGCCGCTCAAGCGGAATGTGGAACCCAGAGAAGTGGGAGATACAGCGCTGTTTCTCTCTTCCGATCTTGGCTC
>DASXJO010000710.1:0-1547 GCA_036497385.1 Candidatus Angelobacter sp.
ATTCGCATTTCGTAGGCGCTCCGATGCCCTACTTCCTCGAGTTCTCGCCCGGCTACGGGTTGCATCAAGGCTACCTGCCGGGCGTACCTGCATCACACGGATGCATTAGGATGCCTTATTGGAAAGCGCGCCAGTTCTATAACGCTGCCCACCTTGGCACGGTGGTGGTGATAAAACCTTAGGAAAACGCGCGCGGTGCGGCGCAATTTTCGCACCTAATTATGGGCGCAGATACAGCGCTGGACGCGCTCTCCGTGCACGCCACTCGCGATAACACGATGGGCGCACAAAGCGCCTTCGTTGTAATCGATAGAAAGCGATTCGTTATGTCGGCCGATGAAAAGCTGACGGCTTTTGTGAAACTTGAATCCGCGATTATGAGACAAACATGGGCGCTGGAGCCGTAAACATAAAGCTCGACAAACTATCGCGGAATGACTAAAGGCCTCCTTGATTACGTCATCCGACGTTTCAACTTACCTTTGGCACGGCTGAATAAGTCGCAGGGGCTGGATCTTCGCTGAGACACCGCTTTACGCGATCCCCCAGATCCAACTGGAGCTCCCCGAGTCAGCCGAAGTGAGGCCTCTTTTCCAAAGCGCCTCGTGAGGATGGTTCTGTGGTTCCGGGCGGACCTGGATTGCAGTTCAACCACCCTCAATGAAAAGATGAAGCAAAACGTTATGACAACTCTCCACTTAACAACATCAACCGGCCGGTCATCTTTGCGGCCCGGTTTGCTTTTCATCCCGCTCGCTCTCTTCCTCGCCCTCGCCGGCGTCGCCGGATCTGCCCGGGCAGCGATACCGCCACCAGTATGCCCTGGGCCGGACTGCCAGAAGGTAATTACAATTTACAATAATTTTACTGACCATGCAGTCTTTCCAGTGATTCAAGCTGGGATTCAGAATCCTGATCCCTGGTTGCAAGCGCTGTTTAATGATAATTCACATACTTATGCGGAAACCCACTATTCCCGAGTGTACGTCAATCCCGTTCGTGGCATCCCCCCTGGAGGTCATGTATCAGTAACGGTTCCATGGTACTCGAAGCTTCTGAATGACCCCGACACCTATGCCGACTGGTACAATGGCTGTCGCATAGTTTTGTTTGATACCGCAGAGGCTCTTAGCCAGGCACGCGATTGTCGCGATCGGCCCCCCAACCCTTGTAATGGTGAGGAGCCGCTTCGCTTCACTGACGACTCTCCCCCCATTTCTTGCAACGGTTGCTCGGAACCGTTGGCCTTCTTCAAAGATCGACTCGCTTACGGCCCCCAATATCCGTTCCAACTGGTCGAATACACCTTTGCCGACGTCGGCACTGTCGGTCCGCCCCACATCATTGACTTAAACGTCGGTTATAATGTTTCTTATCTCGATCAGGTATACCTGCCGGTCGCGCTGGCGGCGTGTGGTACAGAGCCCTGTAACAGTCCCGATCCGTTTGCCGTCGGTTATCTGGGGACTACTAAAGAGCTGAGTGATTTCAGAAGGATTCTCACGGAGTTTTCTACGACTGAGGGCTGGCCCCAATATTTGCCTGTA
>DASXJO010000711.1:0-9508 GCA_036497385.1 Candidatus Angelobacter sp.
ATTGTGGAAGCAATTGCTGCAGCCCCCGCTGCGGCGGAGTAAATCCATGAGCAAGAAGTTTGGCGCGCAAGCAGCGCATATGCTTTTTGGAAAAATCGACGACATGCTGGAACGCGTGTCCTTTGGCATTGAGAAGGCGCGCGAATACCTTTTCATCCAGCAGCATGAAGATGGCTACTGGTGCGGCGAACTGGAAGCCGACACAACACTTGAATCGGACTATATCGCTATTCACACGCTGCTCGGCACGGGCAATCCGGGCCGCATGCAGCGCGCAGTGCCGGAAATTATCCGCCACCAAAATGCCGACGGCGGCTGGCCCATTTATACCGGCGGGCCTTCCAACATCAGTGCATCCGTAAAAGCTTATTTCGCCTTAAAGCTGATGGGTTACAAACCTGACCACCCGGTCCTGGAGCGGGCGCGCACCCGGATTCTGGAAATGGGCGGCGCTACCGAGTGCAATACCTTCACCAAGATTTACCTGTGTTTCCTGGGCCAGTATGACTGGGAAGCCGTGCCGGCAGTTCCGCCGGAGATCGTACTTTTCCCTAACTGGTTCTGGTTCAACCTGTATGAGATTTCATCCTGGTCTCGCGCGATTCTTGTGCCGCTGTCTATTGCCTACGCCAAGAAGCCGTTCAAGAAGATTTCCGCGGAAATGGGAATTGACGAACTGTTTGTAGGCGGACGTCACGGCAAGCATCTACACCTGAAGTGGGCGTCGAAGAAAATTTCCTGGAGAAACTTCTTCCTGGTGCTGAACCGTGTAGTGCATTTTTGCGAGCGGTTCCATATTCGTCCGCTGCGCTATCTGGCGCTCAAGAAAGCCGAACGCTGGATGTTGGAACGCTTTGAGAGATCAGATGGGCTGGGCGCAATTTATCCGGGCATTCTGAATTCCATCGTGGCGCTGCGCTGCCTGGGCTACTCCACGGACGATCCGCAAGTGATCCGCGCAATAAGCGAGTTTGAGAAACTTGGCATCGATGAACCCGGCATTGCCGATCATTCTGCACCTACGTTCCGCATGCAGCCCTGTATGTCTCCGGTATGGGATACAGCGTTGGCGCTATTTGCGCTGGGAGAAAGCGGCGTATCGAAGGACGATCCGCGCATGCTGAAAGCGGCAGACTGGATTTTAAGCAAAGAAGTCCGGACCAAAGGTGACTGGGCCGTGAAAGTGCCGAATGTGGCGCCAGGCGGCTGGTATTTCGAATTTAACAATGAGTTTTATCCCGATGTGGATGATTCAGCCATGGTGCTGCTGGGCCTGGATAAGGTCGAAAACCCACGGGAACGTTACCAGCATGAAGTGAGCCAGCGCGCCATCGACTGGATTTTTGCCATGCAGTGCAAAAATGGCGGCTGGGCGTCTTTTGATAAAGACAATACGCGGATGGTGTTCCAGAACATTCCCTTTGCCGACCACAACGCAATGCTTGATCCCCCGACGGTGGACATCACTGGCCGCGTACTTGAAATGCTGGCGGCTTATGGTCTAACCGGCGACGATAAGCGCGTTAAAAAAGCGATCAAGTTCATCTTGAACGAGCAAGAGCCCGATGGCTCTTGGTTTGGCCGCTGGGGCGTGAACTACATTTACGGAACCATGCTGGTGCTGCGCGGGCTGCAGGCCATGGGCGTGGACCATCATGAGCCGTACGTGCAACAGGGTGCGGAATGGCTGCGCATGGTGCAAAATTCTGATGGCGGATGGGGCGAGAGCTGCGGGTCCTATGACGATGCGACAACGCGCGGCATCGGACTAAGCACGCCTTCACAAACGGCGTGGGCCATTATGGGGTTGTTGGCGGCGGGTGATACACGCAGCGAATCCGTGCAGCGCGGCATTCTTTATCTGCTGGAAAAGCAGCGGACTGATGGGCACTGGGACGAAGACCAATACACTGGAACAGGCTTCCCCCGAGTGTTTTACTTGGCGTACCACTTGTATCGTGACTACTTCCCGCTGATCGCGCTTTCGACATACGCACGTGATTTTTCAGCCCTGTACGAAGAGGGAAGCGTGGGATACGCAAGAGGCTAGAGAGATTGCCAAAATCGCCGAAACTGCCAAAATCGCCGAAATTGAAAGCAAGACTTTGCAGGCGCGGATTGAATTTTGATCAGAAAAAGTTGAGCAAAATAGGACCAAAAAGCTAAGAGCCAAAGGCTAAGAGCTAAAAGCTGATTTTAGGGAGACAAGATTTGCCGGTACCAATTTCACAGATGTGGACAGTGGCGAGCTACGTTGTTAAACAAAAGCTGGCCAGACGCAAGCGCTATCCGCTGGTGCTGATGCTGGAACCATTGTTTCGCTGCAACCTGGCGTGCGCGGGCTGCGGCAAGATCCAGTATCCGGCGCACATCCTGAAAAAGGAACTCACGCCGGAGCAGTGTTTCCGCGCGGTGGATGAATGCGGCGCGCCTATGGTAAGTATTCCCGGCGGTGAACCGCTGATGCATTCACAGATCGGCAAGATCGTGGAAGGGCTGGTGGCGCGGCAGAAATATATCTATCTCTGCACCAACGCGCTGCTGCTTAAGGAAAAGCTCGATCTGTTCAAGCCGAGCAAGTACCTGACATTTTCAGTCCACGTGGATGGCGAGCGCGAGCACCATGATTTCTCCGTCTGCCGCGAGGGCGGATACGATCAGGCGCTTGAAGGCATGAAAGAAGCCTTGCGGCGCGGCTTCCGCGTGACCACGAACACTACATTGTTCGATGGCGCCGATCCCAACAGCGTTCGCGAACATTTTGACCAGATGATGGAACTCGGAGTCGAAGGCATGATGCTTTCGCCCGGATACTCCTATGACAAAGCGCCGGACCAAAAGCATTTTCTGGGGCGCGCGCGCACGCGAAAGCTGTTCCGCGCCATCCTGTCAAACCGCAAGAAGAGCTGGCAGTTCAACCAGTCTCCGCTCTTCCTGGAATTCCTGATGGGCGAACGACACTATGCCTGCACGCCATGGGGCATGCCGACGTACAACATCTTTGGCTGGCAGAAGCCTTGCTACCTGCTGCAGGATGGCTATGCCGATACCTTCCAGGAACTGATGGACGGTACGGCATGGCACGAGTACGGGACAGAGTCGGGAAATCCGAAATGCGCCAACTGCATGGTGCACAGCGGCTATGAGGCGTCTGCCGTGAACGACACTTTCAGCTCGTTACGCGGATTGCTGGCAACGGCCAAGGCAACGATCTTCAATCACCATAAAGACGAGCATGCGCTCAAGCTCTTGACTGAACACGTGCGTCCGGTACACAGCTACAACCCGCTGGTGCAAATCGAAGAGTCTCCCAGCCAGCTTGAGGAGACCAGCGCATGACCGAATCCCTACAGAACAATGCCGTTCAGGCCGCGGACTCCCTTGAGGTTGCGCCGGGATTCAAGCACGAGAAACTGGAAGGCTGGGTGCCGGAACTGGCAAGTGAAGAAGAAGTCCGCCAGGCATTGGAAAAGGCTTTCGATTACCGCGGCGACGTGACCATTACCCGCAAGGACGGCAGCAAAGTCGAAGGCTACATCTTCGACCGGCGTACCGGAAAGACATTGGCCGATTCGGCGGTGCGACTCTTCCCTAAAGACGCAGACCAGAAGATTTCAATACCTTACGCAGAGATCGCAGCGCTGGCTTTCAGCGGCCGCGACACCGCCGCAGGAAAGAGCTTTGAAGCATGGGTTCGCAAGTACTGGGAAAAGAAGGCGGCAGGCGAAAAGAATATCGGAATACAGGCTGAAGCGCTGGAATAGGTTTTCCTGAATCCCGAGCGCAGCGAGGGAACCCTATCGTCACGTGACTGTTTACGATGAGTCAAAATTGGCTATCACACGTGATTGGATGACTTTGGTGATCGCAGCATACTGCGCAGGATTTTTTGGGAGCTGAAATGGCAATCTTAAAGCTAACGTCATTGGGCAATTCAATGGGAGTTGTAATTCCTAAAGAAATGCTGGAGCGCCTGAAAGCAACGGAAGGCGATCAACTGCTTGCCGTCGAGACGCCCAATGGGTATTTTCTTACCGCTTACGATCCCGCCTTGGATGAAGAACTTAAGCTCGGTAGAGAGTTCATGCGTAAGTATGACGCCACCTTTAAGGCACTCGCGAAGTGAGCGAGCCGAAGTGGCTTAGCGAACTATCAGTGATGCTTTTGCATGTAGAAAGTCTGGCCCGGTATGGGGGCGCCGGAGGCGTACGAGACGCGGGTTTGTTGCAATCCGCTCTAGCGCGTGCCCGCAATCTTTATGAGTATGAGGGCGTAAAAGAGGTGGAGCGCTTAGCAGCAGCGTACGGGTTTGGGATCGCCCGCAATCATCCCTTTGTAGATGGAAATAAGAGAACTGCGTTCCTCGCGATCGGCCTGTTTCTCTTTAAAAACGGGTATTTGCTGAATGCACATGACGCAGAAGCAACACAGGCCATGTTTGCATTGGCGTCAGGTGATCTATCCGAAGAGGAGCTGGTTGAGTGGATACGCCGCTATTCATCGGCGGGAAAGGGGTAGCGTTCCCTCGCTGCGCTCGGGATAAAGACAAACCATGAAAGCCTTCATCACAGGAGCAACGGGATTTGTTGGCAGTCACGTGGCCCGCGCTTTGGCCGCGCAAGGCGCTGATCTGCGAC
This sequence comes from Candidatus Angelobacter sp., assembly GCA_036497385.1. Taxonomy (GTDB): domain Bacteria; phylum Acidobacteriota; class Terriglobia; order Terriglobales; family Acidobacteriaceae; genus Angelobacter. The sequence continues at coordinate 4,638 of DASXJO010000711.1, forward strand.
TGCTCGTCCGCTCCACCAGCCGCTTGGATAATATTGCCGATCTGCGCGCTGAAACAGCCACTGGCGATCTGCGCAATCCGGGATCGCTCAAGAAGGCTATGGCAGGCTGTGAATTTGTATTCCACGTTGCCGCCGATTACCGGCTGTGGGTACGCGATCCTGACCAGATGTATCGCTCCAACGTTGAAGGGACGCGGGCAATACTTCAGGCTGCAGGGGAAACTGGCGTGCGGCGAGTGATCTACACCAGTTCTGTCGCCACAATGGCGTTTACCCGCGAAGGGCAGATTGCCGGAGAAGACTCGCCTGTTTCTATCAAAGACATGGTGGGCCATTACAAGCGGTCAAAGTTTATGGCCGAGCAAATCGCTCTTGAAGCCGGCAACAACGGCGCGAATGTGGTGGTGGTGAATCCTACAACGCCAATCGGCGAATATGACATCAAACCAACGCCGACTGGAAGAATCGTGGTCGATTTCTTAAAGAGGAAGTTTCCGGCCTACGTTGATACCGGCCTGAATCTAGCAGACGTGAAGGAAGTCGCGCGCGGACACTTGCTGGCCATGGAAAAAGCGCGCCCGGGGCAGCGGTACATTTTAGGAGGCGAGAATCTGACGCTGAAGCAGATCCTCGACAAGCTTTCTGCACTCACCGGCTTGCCCACCCCGTCGATGAAAGTCCCGCACGCGGTCGCCATGGGATTTGCGGTATTCGACCAGTTCTTTACCGGGACTATCCTGGGCAAAGAGCCGCGAGCAACTATCGATGCAGTGAAGATGGGCCGCAAAAAGATGTTTGCCTCATCGGCAAAGGCCCAGCGTGAGCTCGGATACAAGGTTTTGCCCGTGGAAGACGCGTTGCGTCGCGCCATCGATTGGTTCCAGGCGCATGGGTATGTGGAAACGGCAGAGCAGGTAGCAACGGTGAATGCATGAGCAAGATCGCGATCATCGCAGCCATGGAACGGGAGATTGCCCCGTTGGTGCGCGGCTGGCAGCGCAGTAAGCTCCCATCCGGCGAAAGAAACTTCACGTGCTTTGAGCGAGACGGCGCCGTAGCCGTAATATCCGGAATCGGCTGCAAGAACGCCGAAATCGCCGCACGCGCGATTGTGGATCGCTATCGGCCCACATTGTTGGTATCAGTAGGCCTTGCCGGCGCGCTGATTCGTAGCTTGAAAGTCGGTAGCGTGTTTACACCGAATGTTGTTGTAGATGCAGCTAATGGTGCGGAGTATCGATGCGCCGCCGATGGCAATCATGTAAGCGGTGGCGTGCTTGTGAGCGCGACACAAATTGCTGGAATCCAAGCAAAGAGAGAGCTGGTAAATCGTTTTCACGGGCTGGTGGTTGATATGGAAGCTGCCGGCGTGGCCAAAGTTGCGCAGCAGGAGCAAATTGGGTTTCGTTGCGTAAAGGCGATTTCCGACGAAGCTGATTTCATCATGCCGCCGATGGGAAAATTCCTGAATGCCGCTGGAGAATTTCAAAGCGGCAAATTCGTGTTATGGGCAGCTGTGCGCCCGTGGCAATGGGCACGGATTGCGGCACTGGCGCGAAACGGCAAGCTTGCGACGGATGCCCTTTGTAACCGCCTGCGGAACGACCTTGCGAGCGCATTGCTCGCGAAAGAAGTTGTTACACTGGATAGAGCAGAGTTCCTGGAAGTAAAACGTTAGATCATGCACACGGCAATCAAACCCGAATCCGCGGAAACTAGGCAAACTTCTGCACGGACAATGCAAGCTGCGGTCTATCGCGGTAAAAATGATGTCCGCTTGGAGAAGGTCCCAGTACCGGAAATCGGCATGGGAGAGTTGCTGGTGCGTGTGCACACCTGCGGCATCTGCGGGACCGACCTCAAAAAAATTCATACCGGTTCCCACTTCGCTCCGCGCATTTTCGGCCATGAGATGGCGGGCCAGGTTGTCGCGATGGGTGAAGGAGTAAAGAACTTTTCCCTCGGAGACCGGGTGATGGTTTTCCATCACATCCCCTGCGGTGAGTGCTATTACTGCCGCAAGAAAGTCTTTGCGCAATGTCCGGTTTATAAGCAGGTCGGCGCAACGGCTGGTTTTGAGCCCAGCGGTGGTGGTTTTGCCGAGTACGTCCGCGTAATGGATTGGATTGTACGCAAAGGCGTGGTGAAAATCCCCGAGCAGGTTTCATACGAACAGGCGTCGTTCATTGAGCCCGTGAATACCTGCCTAAAGGCCATCGAATTGTTGCAGCTGCAAACTGATGAAACGGTGCTGGTTATCGGTCAAGGGCCAATTGGGATCATTTTGGCGGCATTGGCCAAACGGACGGGTGCGACCGTAGTAACTTCCGATTTGTATCCCCAACGCCTTAAAATAAGTGAGAGCTTCGGGTTAGAGCACAATGTGAATGCAGGGTTGGAAGATCCGGCGCAAAGGGTCAGGGAACTTACTGCCGGACGCGGAGCAGACGCTGTGATCCTGGCGACGGCGGGAAATAGCTTGATCAAGCCAGCAATGGATGCAACACGGCCCGGCGGAAGAATCATGCTGTTTGCGCAGACGCAGCGTAGCGAAGTGTCAATTGACCCGGCTGCTGTTTGCGTGGATGAAAAGACGCTCATGGGCTCCTATAGTGCGTCAATGGATTTGCAGGAACAGAATGTGAATCTGGTTTTCAGCGGAGAAATTGATTTTGCACGGTTGATTTCACATCGATTTCCGTTGGAGAAAGCAGTAGAGGCGATTGAACTGGCTTCACATCCATTGCCCGATTCAATGAAGATCGTTATCCAACCCGGGTTGGAATGGGAGAAACGTATTTGAAAGGACAAATGACAGCCGCAGTCCTCTATGGCAAAGAGGACATTAAGATTGAGAAGGTGCCCATTCCCACGCTTGATCCCGGCGAGGTACTGGTCAAGGTGAACGTGGCGCTTACCTGCGGGACTGATCTTAAGGTGTATCAGCGCGGTTATCACGCGCGCATGATTGTTCCTCCGGCATTATTTGGCCATGAACTTTCCGGTGTGATTGAAGAAGTTGGGCCGGGCGTGCGCGATTTTCGCCGTGGCATGAAAGTTGTTGCGCTCAACTCCGCTCCATGTGGCGCCTGCTTTTACTGCCTGAAGCACCAGGAAAATATCTGCGAAGACCTGCTGTTCAATAACGGAGCATATGCCGAGTACATCAAGATTCCACGGCGCATTGTTGAAACCAACATGCTGGCGCTGCCGGATGACCTGAGCTTTGAATCGGCCGCCATGACTGAGCCTCTGGCCTGCGCCTTGCGAGGATTGCAGGAAACGGGTGCGGACATTGGCGATACCGTTACCGTGATCGGCGCGGGGCCTTTGGGGCTGATGCTGGTGCAAGTTGCCAAGCTGACCGGATGCAAAGTGATTTCAGTGGTGAAACGCGCTGAACAGGTAGCTTCGGCCAAGAGATTCGGCGCGGACGAAGTCGTGCAGATAGGGAAAACACACGATCCAATTGACCGTGTGATCGGGGTTACTGAAGGGCGCGGGTCAGACATTGTGATTGAAGCCGTGGGCCGGCCGCAAACGTGGGAATGGGCGGTGGAAATGGTTAGACGCGGCGGCGTGGTGAATTTCTTTGGCGGATGCGCCAGTGGAACGAAAGTCGAACTGGATACAAACCGGCTGCACTATTCTGAAATCACGTTGAAAGCAACTTTCCACCACACGCCCCAGACCGTCCGCAAGGCGTTTTCATTGATCGCGGAAAAGAATGTGAAGAGCACGGACTACGTGACCGGTGAGGCGCCTCTTTCCAAACTGAAGCAAGTCCTGCAACAGATGCTGGACCGCGGGAGCCAGATTAAAACTGCCATCATTCCCGGCCATTGACATGTCAGTAATGCGTACAAGCACTTCGTCCATGCCGCTGGGATGGAATGCGTTGCCGGAGTCATATCGCATTCCGGCCACAGCGCCGTCCCTGGTGGAAGCGCGTGCTTACTGCGAGCGGCTGGCGAAATCGCATTACGAAAACTTTTCCGTCGCCACCTGGTTCCTGCCCAAACGCCTGCGCCAGCATTTCTACAATGTTTATGCCTACTGCCGCATCTCTGACGATCTAGGCGACGAGGTTGGAGATCCGCAACAATCGCTGGAGCTGCTGGACCAGTGGGAGACGGAGCTGAACGCCTGCTATGCCGGATCGCCCAGGCATCCCGTGTTGGTTGCGTTGGCAGAAACCGTGAAGCAGTTCGGCATACCACAGCACGAGTTCTCTGATTTGCTGATCGCGTTCCGGCACGACCAGACGGTCACACGATTTGAGACGTTCGATGACGTTCTTGCCTACTGCCGTTATTCGGCAAACCCGGTTGGCCATCTGGTGCTTTATCTTTGCGGGTATAGCGATGCTGAAAGACAGCAACTTTCTGACTACACTTGCACGGCGCTGCAATTAGCCAATTTCTGGCAGGACGTTTTCGTTGATTATGGCAAAGGCCGTATTTACCTTCCGCTGGAAGACCTGCGCCGCTTTGGCGTAACCGGTGAAGATATTGCAGGACGCCGTGCAACGCCGCAATTTGTGGCCATGATGAAGTTTGAAATCGAGCGGGCGCGTGAGTGGTTTGCCAGCGGCCTGCCGTTGGTAAAGATGGTCAATCGAGAACTGGCCATTGATCTTGAGTTGTTTAGCCGGGGTGGGCAGGAAATCCTGAATGCCATTGAGCGCCAGGGTTTCGATGTATTGAAAGCGCGACCAGAGATTTCAAAATCCCGAAAACTTTTGCTGGTGCTGCGCGCAGCCATGGGCAAACTTCTGTGAGCGACCAGCTCAGCCATGCCTATGCAGTGTGCCGCGGCATATCACGCCGCGCGGCCAAGAATTTCTATTACGGCTTTATGGTGTTGCCATC
>DASXJO010000712.1:0-2811 GCA_036497385.1 Candidatus Angelobacter sp.
AATGACACGATAGATAACCACTGGAAACGGCCTGCCGGGATACCCAGCGGCGATTGGTCCATTCTGGGCGGAACGGTTCGCGTGGAGTTTCGCAAGGCGGATGGCACCTACCAGAACATAACCAAGGAATGGCTTGACCTCGGCTTTTCCCGTGGCCTGCAGACGCCCGATTCCGAACATGGGCGTGCGAATACCGAGAACCCCAACGCCATCATGATCCTGCAGCAGCGCAGAGAAGACCCCTCAAGTTCCAGGGGAACGCTGCTGACATCAGGGCCTTCAAAATACTGGTGGGAGCCTTTGAATTTTTACGATACCCGTGAAGGCGAGCGCCGCGAGAATCCTTTAACTGGCTCCACCTGTTCCGTCGGCGGCGTTATGACTTCGACCGAAATAGACGTAGGCAATCTCAAAAAATGGCTGCTAGGCACCATAGGAACGAACGGTAAGAACGTGGAATCGGTGAGCCAGAACGGGTACATCCTGTATTACGCGGACCATCGCGGCATGCTGGCTGATCCCGATCCCACCGCAACCATTACGGTCAAACATGGCGACTACGGCTATGAGGATTTCGTCAACCCGAGCAGCAGCACGGGCGCTTCCAACAACACACTTGACGCCGGTGAAGACGTAAACGGCGACGGCAAAATGCAGACCTATGGTGCAGGAAATCTCGGCAATGCGTTCGCAATTTCGAATGGCGATCCGACCGCAGCTCTGGACTGCTCCAACATTGGCCGTATGAATCGGGTGAGCGGCGCTCGCCACGCGATTGTGATTGAAAACGGTACCCTGGGTAATCTTCCAATCAACTTTCTGGCGGGGACAGGCGGGTTCACCTTGGCCAGTGAAGAGCCTGCTTATATCCTGGGCAACTATAACGCGAGCGATGCCGCGGGGTTTGGCGATCCGCATGCATCATCGGCCGTCATCGCGGATACAGTTACTCTGCTTTCAAAGAACTGGAACAATGAGCAGAGCATGTTCAATCCGCGCACCGCGGCAGGCAGCGCAACTTGTCCGGGGACTGCGTCCTTGGCCAGTGCCGCCGGCAATGGAACCGGCAGACAGGCCTGCACAACTTCTTATCGAGTGGCAATTGCCTCTGGAAAGAGCGTTCCTTTCCCGCATCCTTCCGCGGCGGGTAATGACTTCGGCACTGATGGCGGAGTCCACAACTTCCTGCGTTACTTAGAGGAGTGGGGCGGCCAGACTTCAAACTATGAGGGTTCGCTCGTGAGCCTCTATTTCTCGCAATACGGCGTGGGCGCGTTTAAGTGCTGCAACATGGTCTATAACCCTCCGGGCCGTAATTACGCATTTGACCTGGATTTCACCGATCCCAGCAAGATGCCTCCAGGAACGCCACGATTTATTGACGTGGTGAACGTTGACATGGTGCAGGACCTGAAGCCCAGATAAAAGATAAGCGCAGGCTGTTACCTCAGTCCCGCTGCGAAATGCGTGTGGCCGTAAGTGCCGGTCATCTTGATCGGCACTTCTGCGCCTGCGCCTTTTTTCTTTTTCTTGTAAAAGGGATCAAGTATTTTCAGGAAGATTGATTTTGCACCCGTGGTGGCCTGCGAAACTGTTGCGAGCATACGCATCTTGCCGCGCAGATCAATGCGTTTGTTGAGCAGATTGTACGTGCCTTTCATATCGGCCGCTGCTCCCGGCATGGCGAAGGAGACGGGTGAAAATGTCGCTACGCCATCTTTCATTTCCACGTCTCCTTTCAGGTTAGTGAGCACGCGCTCAAAACCGTTGGGATCGTCATCCTGGTCGTGGTCCTTCTGTTTGTCCTTTTTCCCTTCAGCGCGTTCACTAAGCTGATCGACATTTTTCTGCGTATTGGCCGATGTGAAGCTTGCGCGATTGATGCTGAAGTTTCCCGTGAGACGTACCCGTTCCTTGAAAGACCTGTGTTCTGGTGGCAGCACAACCTGAGTTTGGAACACGACGGGGCCAACGACAGGTGAAGTCTTGGCGTCAGAGAAGAGAAGTATCAGGTCTTGTATCTCACCCTGTCCATGCGTCACGTCGAGAGTTACGGTTTTTGGTTTGCCGGAAACACTGCCGTGAGCTATCAAGTCGGTGTTGCCCAGGCGGGCCTCAAGCGAAGGCAAAACCAGGTCGCCGGTTTTCATGTCAAGGACGCCACGAAACTGGGTGCTCAGGTGGAACGGATGGCCGCTCTCTTTCACTTCAAAATTTGGGGAATCCGTGACGCCTGCAACGTTCAATGTTTCCATGTTGCCCGAGAATTCACCGCGCGAGGAAACTACTCCACCCAGGGCTTTGAAGACGCCAAGGTCAGCCCGGGTTAAGACATATTTGCCGGAAATTGCCGTGCTGCGTACCGTGCCTTTTTCGTCTTTCCACGGACCAATGGAGCCGCTTGATTCCACTTCGCCCGGTGGCATGGGCAGCCGTAGTGACACCTGGAAAGGAACTACGTTGCGTCCTCCGATATCGTGAAACAGCGCGTGGTGAATCTGAAAAACCAGATTGTTCTCGCCGTTCTGGCCGGTCGCCAACTCAAGCAGAGCATTGTCCGCGCGAAGCTCTTCAATAATGGTCTGATCGCTTCCTGAGCCCTCTTTTCCATGCAGGTTGGCGCCGCCTTTAGGCACGTGAATAAGCAAACCATCGGCAATGATTCTTCTTATCCTTCCCGGCTTGCTTAGCAGCCCGGAAAACGTGCTTTCAATCGTGAATTTGCGAATCGTAATGATGGGCTCGCCCGGCTTTTGTCCGGCAGCGGAAGTCTTTTGCCGAAACACGACATCTTCAGCGATGCATCCCGGA
>DASXJO010000713.1:0-3828 GCA_036497385.1 Candidatus Angelobacter sp.
ATGGCGGCCGAGAGATTTTATGCCTAAACTGAAAACCCATAAGGGCGCAGCTAAACGCTTTAAGAAGACCGCGACCGGCAAGATCAAGCGCGGTAAAGCGTTCAAGCGCCATATTCTTACCTCCAAGGACACCAAGCGCAAACGCCACCTCGATACCGACACACTGGTAAGCGCGGCAGATGCGCCAAAAGTCAAGAGGATGATCCCTTACTAGGGACAGAGCCCGGCCCGCCTGATGAGAATCAGCGCTGAGGCCGGACCTGAAAAGCGAGCGCAATCCAAAGATCGCGCTCAACGCGTGCGAACGGGGACCTGAAAACCTTCCCTGCAGCCGCGATAACCGCCGGAAATTCGGCAACAAAAAGGGAGCAACACATGCCTCGCGTAAAACGTGGTACTAAACGCCGCCAGCGCCGGAAAAAGATCCTTGAGCGCGCCAGTGGATATTTTTTAACAAAATCAAAACTCTATCGCGCAGCAAAAGAATCGGTGGAGCGCGGCCTAAAATTCGCCTACTCCGGCCGAAAGCAGAAGAAGCGCCAATATCGTTCCATCTGGATCGTCCGCATTGGCGCGGCATCGCGCGCCCAGGGCATCAGCTATAACCAGTTCATCAGCGGCCTTAAGAAGGCCGGCGTGGAACTGGACCGCAAGATCCTGGCTGACATCGCGACGAACGATTCCGCCGGGTTTGTTGCGTTGTGTGAAACGGCCAAACGCGCCAACGTCAAAGCGGCATAGGCAAGAACTTTCACCACAGAGGGCACAGAGCGGTACGGAGGAGTTCATCTCCGTGTTCCTCAGTGTCCTCTGTGGTTTATCTGGCCTAGAAAAGGCTCTGCGCCCCAGAGTACAATCCCGCCATGCTCTCACGCAGATCCTTTTTTAAGACCGCCGGACTTGGCGCCGCTGTGGCCGCATCGGCAAGTTTTCCCACTGAACTATTGAGTTGGGCTGAGCCGCAGCGGACTTCAACGCCGGGCGGCCCAATCCTGCTCAACAGCAATGAGAATGCTTACGGGCCGTTTCCCAGCGTGCTGGCCATGAAGAACCCGTTTCAGGACGCCAACCGTTACCCTGACCGCGGTTATGACAAGCTGATTGAGCGCATTGCCGCCATGCACCACGTAAAGAGCGATCAGGTGTTGCTGGGCTGCGGATCAACCGAGATTCTCAAGGTCGCGGCCAGCGCGTTTACCGGGCCGGGCAAAAAGCTGGTAATGGCTTCGCCGACCTTTGAAGCAATTGAATTCTATGCCAAGGCCGTGAATGCCGAGGTCGTCAAAGTCCCGCTGGCTGCTTCCTATTCGCACCAGCTCGTGCAGATGGCGGACGCGGTCGGGAAAAATGGCGGGCTCATTTACATCTGCAATCCCAACAATCCTACGGGCAGCGTAACGCCGCGGCGCAGCCTGGAAATCTTTATTCGCAACCTGCCGCCAGACACTTATGTGCTGATGGATGAGGCTTATCACGATTTTGTCCCGGTCGCAGCCGACTACATCTCGTTCCTGGCGACGCCGATCGATGAAGATCGCGTCATCGTCGCCCGTACCTTCTCCAAGATTTACGGCATGGCTGGTTTGCGGCTGGGATATGCCGTTACATCGGCGCAAAACAGAAAAACCATGGCAGCGCACAAGCTTGAGGACAGCACCAACATCCTGGCGCTGCGCGCCGGCCTTACGTCCCTTGAGCATGACGATGAACACAAAGCAGCAGCCATGCGGAACGGCTTTGATCGCGACGAATTCCAGAGACAGGCAACGTTGCGCAAGCTCCAGGTGATTCCCTCCTGGACAAATTTTGTGATGTTCAACACGCAGCGCCCCATTCGCACCGTGATCGATTATTTCAACAAGAACAATATCCGCATCGGGCGGCCTTTCCCGCCCATGGATACTTACGCCCGCGTCTCGCTGGGTAAACCAGATGAAATGAAAGCGTTCTGGCAAGTTTGGGACAAGATGGTGGGCAAGAAATAGGGTGTGGCGCCGAATGATTTCCTGCGCGCCGCTGGCAGAAATCCCTGAATCCTTCCCGGAAATCTGACGCTCTTCTCTGGCAGGAGAGAGTTTCAATGGCATCCACCATCAGCGTTCCGCAATTTGCCCAATTGAAAACCCAACTGGCGCGGGTCCAAGTAATCGACGTCCGTTCGCCTTCAGAGTATGCCACAGGCCACATTCCCGGCGCAGTGAACATGCCCATGGACCAGGTGCAGTCCCGGCTTCCGGACATGGAAGGCCAAGCTTTAATCGTTTTGGTGTGCCAGAGCGGACAGAGGGCCCGCATGGTGGCCGGATTACTCGAATCCTGCGGCAAGGAGCTGCGAATCCTTGAAGGCGGCACATCAGCATGGATAAAAGCCGGTTTGCCAGTTGTTGCCACCAGTGCAACCCGATGGTCGCTGGAACGGCAGGTGCGCTTTGCCGCAGGGCTGCTTGTGCTTACAGGGGTGATCCTGGCTCTAACCACGAACCTCTATTGGATATATCTCGGCGGCTTTATTGGACTGGGGCTTACTTTTTCCGGCGTGAGCGGCCTTTGCCCCATGGGAAGCCTGCTGGGCTTGATGCCATGGAACCGCCGGGCATCTTGCAGCTTTGAAGCGCCCAAGGCCAATAGCGGCCAATGTGCGTGATGGCGCGCACTGCGCGCATTCCAATCGGCGGGCCACAATGGTTATGTGAAAGCTTTTGAAAAACTCGCCAACGATCACAAGGACGCGGTTTACCGCAATATGATTCGCGTTTGCGGCAACCGTGAAGACGCTGAAGATGTACTAATCGAGGCGTTGCTCAAGGCCTACAGGCACCTTGGCCAGTTGCGTGACGACCGGGCGTTCCAACCGTGGCTTGCGCAAATCGCCAAGCGCGTTTGCTGGCAATTGAAAAAACGTGAGGCGCTGCTGCCCCTGCTGCAACTTTCAATGCTGGAAGAGGAAGGGAAAGAAATTCAGAATGACGAACCGCCAGTGGACGCGCAACTTGCGGCGAGAGAAATGAAAGAGCTGTTCCAGCAGGCAGTGCGCAAATTGCCGGCGCTGTACCAGGATGTCTATCGGCTGCGTGATATTGAAGATTTGCCGGGGCCGGCTGTGGAGAAAAGGCTGGGCATTTCACAGGCTACCATGAAGTCGCGCCTGCACCGAGCACGCGATCTTATGCGCCAGTACCTGGATGAGGCGCTGGCGCCCGCAGTCTCCGCGGTGCGTCCCTCGACAGAAGAAGTCAGTAAGTGAAGCGAAGATTTTTTATCTGGGAGGCAATTATGGACGTTTCAGTCGAACATTTAGGTGACGTTCAATTCGAAATTAAGGCCGGACAGCACACAATTTATTCTGATCAGCCGGTGGAAAGCGGCGGCCATGACGAAGGAATGACTCCGCCGGAGTTGCTGCTGGCGTCCTTGGGCTCATGTGCCGGCTATTATGCCGCCATGTATCTGCGCAAACACAAGCTCGCGACTGAAGGCACAATTGTACGGGTGCACGCCGATAAACTGAAAAATCCGGCCCGTATGGATAATTTCCGCATTGAGATTGATCTGCCGGTCGGCCTTTCTGAAACCCATAAAGCTGGAGTGGAAGAAGCGGTGGATCATTGCCTGATTCACAACACCTTGCTGCATCCGCCGCAAATTTCCATTGCAATCAAGAGCTCGGAATCGGCGAGACACACAGCTTAATCCGACGGCGTTCTGACGCAATTGCGCTCGGAGACAACTTCCGGCGCTGTGATTCCATCTCTTTTTAGAGAATTCCCAAGGGAGAAACCACATGCCGCTACTCGATCAGGCCGCCAAATGGACCACCAACAAAATGCC
>DASXJO010000714.1:0-4045 GCA_036497385.1 Candidatus Angelobacter sp.
AATCATTTCAGAAAAAAGCTGCGGCTCAATATTGCCTCCGGTCAGCACCGCCACCGCCTTGCCCGCAGGTAGTTCTTCCGCGTGGAACATGGCCGCTGCCGTGGTCACCGCGCCGCTTGGCTCGGCCAGAACGCGCGCGGAAAACAGCAGCCGCCGCATCGCCCGCCGGATTTCATCTTCGGTCACGGTCAAAATGTCATCCACATATTTGCGGACGTGCTCAAAGTTGATCTCGCCAATGCTCTGGGAGCGTAGCCCATCCGCCGCTGTGCGTGCCGCGCTCTCGCCAGAAATGGATTGTATCTTTCCTGACCGCAGACTCGCCTGCGCATCGGCGGCAAACTCCGGTTCCACGCCAATCACTTTGGCTTTTGGGTTTGATTCCTTGATTGCCGTGGCAACACCGCTGATCAAGCCTCCGCCGCCAACGGGGACCAACACCAACTCAACGTCGCTCATGTCTTCAAAAATCTCCAGCCCAATCGTTCCTTGTCCTGCGATGATCTTTTCGTCGTTATACGGTGGCACCGGTACCAGCCCACGCTCTTGCTCAAGCTCTTCCGCCTTCTTAATCCGATCTTCACTCGCCGGCCCCACCAGCACAACTTCCGCGCCCATCCCACGTGTCGCGTCCAGCTTTACCCTGGGCGCCGATGACGGCATCACGATCGTCGCTTTCACTCCCAGCGCTCGCGCCGCAAACGCCACGCCCTGCGCATGATTTCCGCTGGAATGTGCCACCACGCCGCGTTTGCGTTCTTCCGGCGTAAGCGATGAAATCTTGTTGTAGGCTCCGCGCAGCTTAAATGAACCCACGGGCTGAAGGTTTTCCGGCTTGATGTAAATCTGGCGGCGGTTCATTTGCGGGTCATCCGGCAGCTTGCACAGCACCAGTGGGGTGCGCACCGCGACATTGCGCAGCAGGGAACGGGCTTGTTGTATGTCCTGAAGGGTAACCATAGAAACGTTCATTAACCGTCTATGGTAAATGAGACACCCGCATTCGTGGTCCTGATGAGTTTCACCACGGTAGCGGCTTGCCGTCGCGGAAGAAACCACCAGTGGGACCATTGTCGGGCAGTGTCGCTGCCCAAATAATGCTGGCGGCGCCTTCTTTAACGGAACGAGGTGCACCAGCGCCGCCCATATCTGTCGCGACCCAGCCCGGACACACTGCATTCACCAGGATTCGCGCGCCGCGAAGTTCCCCGGCCAGCGTGCGTGTGAACGCATTCAGAGCGGCCTTTGTAACTTGATATGCAGGCGGGCCAGCTCCCATTTCCGTGAGCGATCCCGATTCTGATGACACATTGACGATTCGGCCCGCTCGACTTTTTCGCAATAGAGGCAGGAACGCCTGGCAGATGCGCCACGGACCCAACAGGTTCGTACGGATCGTCTCCGCCACCGTCACGTCGATGTCTGCGTTCTCGGCAGTTTCCCAGGTATCGTAGTTGATTCCAGCATTGTTAATGAGAACGTCAATGTGATCGTGCCGGTTTGATATCTCAGACGCCGCCCGCGCAATGCTGCGCGCATCAGACACATCCAATACGGCAGGTTCGACCTGGCCGGCACTTTTGACCTTCTCCGCTGCGGCTCTTGCTTTCTCGGCGTCTCGCGCGGTGAGCACCACAGCAAATCCCCGCTTCGCAAGCTGCCGGCACACTTCCAAGCCAATGCCGCGGTTCGCTCCAGTCACTAATGCCACGCGTACGGTTTTATCGGCCATTCTTTCCATCCCGTTTATCTGCGGTATTGCGGTCCGCTCAGCGCAGCTATTGAATGGTCTGACCGCCGTCGATGACCATCGCGCTGCCGATGACGAACTTCGCCATATCCGAACACAGCCACACAACTGCGGAGGCGATTTCCTCAGCAGTGCCCATTCTCCCGACTGGCTCCTCTGAAATCACCTTCGCGCGACCCTCGGCTGTCCCGCCGGTGAAGCGAGTCATCATCGGGGTCTCGATGTAGCCGGGGCAGACAGCGTTGACGCGGATATTCTGCGCCGCGTAGTCCAGCGCTGCCGCCCGAGTCAGACCAATCACGCCATGTTTCGCGGCTGTGTATGCTGGGCTGCCTTTGATTCCAATCACGCCGGCACCCGACGAGGTGTTCACGATCGCGCCGCCTCCGTGCTTGAGCATGAGCGGGATCTCGTACTTCATACAGAGAAAAACGCCACGGAGGTCGATGTCAATGATCCGGTCCCACTCTTCCAGGTCATAGTCCGCGTAGGAGCCGGCTTTCTCGGTTCAATGCCTGCGTTATTGAATGCGAAATCCAGCCGCCCAAAGGTCGCTCCGGTCTTGTCCAGGGCCGCTTTCACGTCCTCCACGCGGCTCACATCGCACCGGAGGACCAGCGCCCGTTGGCCTTGTTCTTCAATCATGCGGGCCGTTTCCTGGTTTTCCTTTTCGGAAACATCCGCCACCACCACGCTCGCTCCTTCGCGGGCAAACGCCAACGCTGCCGCGCGACCAATGCCGCCACCTGCTCCTGTCACAAATGCCACTTTTCCTGTATGCATACTAGCCCCTCATGTCCGTGTTCGTAAGGCCGGACCCTTCCTATGAATTTTGCATCTGCAAGCATTGCTGTCTCAATTCGCAGCCTCAATGGTTACCTTCAACGCCCCTGGCACATTGAAGGCTTCTGTACCTGCATCGATCCTTGCAATTGGGATGATGCCGGGCGAAGGGATCTTTTGGCCGTCCTGGTGGTAATACACAGCAAACTGGCGATCCGGAGACCAGTAAGCGATATCGCCGACTTCATAGCTGTTCTTACTGGGACCATTTTCTGAAAGCGCTTTGGGCAAATCGCCATACTTCTCGCGCCCGAATAGATCACTCATCGACACGCTTAAAGGGAGAACGGAGACAAAATCCCGCGCGGTCTCGTTGTTGGCCACCGTCGCAATGATTGCCTTGTCAGCGACTTTTATTCTGATTTTCACGTTCGCCCTTCTCTCAATGGAAGCGTTGCTGGCTGCTTGCGCCCGCTGCCCACTGGTGCTTCGCGCCGGCAGCGGGCCGAAGCTCTGATCATTGCGCCGGTGGTTTGCAATCTTCGGCGCCTCGTGTCATCAAAAGCGTATGTCGGCCACGAATGTACCTCGGCGATAGGATGTGAAGCAGAGAGTCAGTGAGAACCGTCAAGAAGCGCCAAGCGCGCTGACACCGTGTATCGGTTTTGCGAAAGCGCAGCCCAAGCACATGGGCGCCGCCACGTTATGCAGCAGGGAACGGGCATTTTGTATGTCTTTAAGGCTAACCATAGAGGAAGATCAAAGTCTCAGCTATCCATGGTAAATGACATTCCGGGTATTTCGTCCCACCTACAAGCCGTCGGCAAAAGAGAAATTTCGGGAACCCTTTTCCCGTTTCTGACGTATTCGTCAGGAGAGGTAGAGGTGTGCCATGCAAAAGCTGCTCGGCAATCTTCGTTACGTGTTGCGTCAGTTCCGGCAGTCACCGGTTTTCACCATGGCAGCCATGCTCACACTCGCTCTGGGAATCGGCGGCACCACCGCAATTTTCACCTTGATCCATGCGGTCATGCTTCGGTCCCTGCCGGTTGCCGATCCGGCGACTCTCTACCGGATAGGGGAAGGCGATGACTGCTGTGTAGAAGGCGGCCCACAGGACCGATGGGGAATGTTCTCTTATCCTCTCTCCGAGCGCCTCAAGATGGAAACGCCGGAGTTCGAGCAGGTCACCTCCTTCCAGGCTGGCATGGGACGGTTAAGCGTGCGTCGTGAGCGAGTGGAATCGTCTGCGCGCCCGCTACGCTCTGAGTATGTTGACGGAAATTATTTCTCTACCCTGGGAGTAGGTGCTTTTGGCGGCCGGCTAATCAGTCCCAATGACGATAAGCCCGCCTCTGCGCCCGTGGCGGCGCTCAGCCACCATGCCTGGCAGACCACCTATGGCGCTGACACTTCCGTCTTGGGCTCCACCTTTGTCATTGAAGGTCATCCTTTTACCGTGATCGGCGTAGCGGCTCCGGGCTTCTTTGGTGAAACATTGCGCAGCGACCC
>DASXJO010000715.1:0-4133 GCA_036497385.1 Candidatus Angelobacter sp.
GCCGAATGGCTGGTTGTCTGCGACATCTATCCTGAAGAAACCAGCAGCTTCTGGCAATCGCCGGGAATCACTGACGATGAGAAAAAGCAGATCAAGACAGAAGTCTACCGTCTGCCCGGAGCGGGTTTTGCGGAAAAAGACGGCACCTTCGTCAATTCGGCGCGCTGGCTGCAATGGAAATGGGCCGCTGTTCCCACACCCGGCGAGGCCAAGCTGGATCAAGCCATCCTGGCCACCATCTTCTTGAAAGTTCGTGAACTATACCAGCAGGAAAAGGACAAACCGGAAACCAAGTTCCCGGACCCAATCCTGAATCTGGCGTGGGCATACACCACGCCGTACAGCCCGTCGCTTACTGAAGTGGCCAAGGAAATCAACGGCAAAGCCCTGGCTGATCTGCATGATGAAAAGCAGACGCCATCCGACTGGAAAGCCGGCCAGCAGCTCCCCGGCTTTGCCTGGCTGAAAGATGACGGCACAACTTCATCTGGCAACTGGCTCTATTGCGGTTCCTGGCCGGATGCAGGCTCCAACACGCAACGCCGCGATCCTGCCGATCCTTCGGGCTTGGGCATCCATCCCCAGTGGGCTTGGTCATGGCCCATGAATCGCCGTGTCATGTATAACCGTGCATCGTGCGATCTGACAGGCAAGCCCTGGGATCCCAGCCGCAAGCAGGTCTGGTTCAATGAAGGAACTGGCAAGTGGGCCGGCAATGACGTCCCGGACTTCAAGCCAGATTCCAATCCCAAAGACCACATGGGCCCGTTCATCATGAACCCTGAGGGGCTGGGCCGGCTTTTTGTGCCACTGGCCGGCATGGCAGACGGGCCTTTCCCCGAGCATTATGAGCCGGTGGAAAGCCCGCTGGTCAATCCTTTCCATCCCAAGCAGACCAACAGTCCTGTGGTGAAGCGGTACAAGTCGGATATGGATAAATACGGAACGTCAGACAAGTTCCCGTATCCCTGCACCACGTACCGCCTGACCGAGCACTATCACTACTGGACGAAGAACAATCCCATGAACATGCAGCTTGTTCCGGAGCCCTTCGTGGAAATCTCGGAGCAACTGGCGTCCAAGCTTTCCATTAAGGGTGGCGACAGGCTGAAAGTCTCCACGGCCAGAAGCGGATCGAAAGATGGCAAGGAATTTGGAGTTTACTATGCGCGCGCCATGGTCACCAAGAGAATCCAGCCGTTGAAACTCGCTGGGAAAGACGACCCTGTTTACCCGGTTGGTATCCCCATCCACTGGGCTTATCGCGGAATAGGCGATGGCCGTCCTGACGACAGGCGCAATGGCGCCAACGTGCTGTCGCCCACGGCAATCGATCCCAACGCTTACACACCAGAGTTTAAAGGTTTCCTGGTGAACATCGAGAAGGCCTAAGGAGATACGCCATGAGCAACGGAAACCTGGAAATCAAAGCGATCTCCGCGCATACGGGTGGCATTCCTGGCGGCGGGGAATACACGCAATCGGATGGCTCCACGCGGATCGGAGCCACTCGCGATTATGACGTTTGCAAGCTGATCGATACCACTACTTGTATTGGCTGCAAGGCCTGCGAAGTGGCTTGCGTTGAGTGGAACGGTTATGACTTCCGCGAAACCACCTTCGATAACACGTACCAGACCATGCCGGAAACAGCGTGGAACTTCTGGAACCTGATTAAATTCAATGAAGTTGAAACCGACGGCGGACTGCAGTGGCTCATGCGCAAAGACCAATGCATGCACTGTGAAGAGCCCGGCTGCCTGATCGCCTGCCCCGCTGATGGCGCTATTGTCCAGTACACCAACGGCATCGTGGATTTCAATCAGGCAAACTGCATTGGCTGCCAGTACTGCGTCACCGGTTGCCCATTCAATATTCCAAAATTCAACGAAGCCACCAAGAAAGTCTATAAGTGCACGCTCTGCTCTGACCGAGTTGGCGCGGGCCTGGAACCGGCGTGTATCAAGTCATGTCCCACTGGCTGCCTGCATTTCGGCAGCAAGGAAGACATGAAGTTTGAAGCCGAAAAGCGCGTCAACCAGTTGCATGCCAATGGACACGCGGATGCGGGCGTCTATGATCCCTCAGGCGTGAAGGGTACCCACGTGATTTACGTGCTGGGCGATGCTAAACATCCCGAGAATTACGGCGGTCTGCCGGCCGATCCCAGAGTGCCGGTTTTTGTGAAGTTGTGGAAGGGCCCGCTCAAATGGCTTGGCGGCATCGGCATGATGGCCGGCGTGCTTGGCGTCTTCATGCATTATGTCCGCTTCGGTCCTAAAGAAGTTGACAAGGTTGAGGAGGTGAAGCGATGAGCGGCGGAATCATTGCGCGTCCAACCACGGCAATTCCTGAAGATGAGGTCCAGCGTTATAACTTTGCTGAGCGCGCTTATCACTGGATCAATGCCATTGCTTACACCTATCTCATGCTCACGGGGCTGGCCCTCTTCACACCGCTGGCTTACTGGCTTGCCTATATCTTTGGCGGCCCGGCAGTCATTCGCTACTGGCACCCATGGATAGGGCTGATCTACCTGGCAACAATTTTCTGGATGCATCGCATGTGGAAGCGTGACATGCAGAAGATCCCTGAGGACGAGCGTTGGAGCAAGAACATCCGAGCCTACGCCGAGAATCGCGATGAACTGATGCCGCCGCAGGGCCGCTTCAACGCCGGGCAGAAGCAGTTCTGGTGGGTGATGCTGTATTGCACCTTCATTCTTCTCATCACGGGAATCATCATGTGGATCCCGGAGAAGATGCCCCGTGAACTCCACTGGGTGCTCCCAATCACCGTTTTCATTCACTCGGCCACGGCGCTGATTACCATTGCTGCATTCATCATCCATGTTTATATGAGCGTGTGGGTGACACCCGGCAGCATGAAAGCCATGGTTGAAGGGCATGTCTCCACCAATTGGGCGCGGACACACCACCGCCTCTGGTTTGAGAAGATTAGCGGCCGCAGGAGCTAAACGGATTTGATGTCTGGATTTTCCTGGGACCGTCGTATTGCGCGGACGAGCGAGCTGTTACAAACCCAGCCTTCTGTGGCTGAGCTGCTCAAGTTTTATCAGCGCCTCGTCCGCTTTCAAAAAAGCGTCTATGAATCGGTTGCTTCCTCCGCCGATCATGACGTTTCCCTGCTCGTTCCCCACTTTGCCGCATTGCTGGCGCTCGTAAATGAAGCCGGTTCCGCTGACTTGAAGGCCGCTGCCGCAACGCTGGAACAATCGTCTCCAGAAGATCGATTAGAGCTGTTGCGTGCGGTCTGGCAGCATGAAGTGGAAAGCCATGAACTTTCCCCGGAGTCAGTCTTCTTCGCGAATGCGCTGCTTCAGCCTTTTGCCGAATATCTGGCGGAGTCAAACAATTCCACCACTGAAGCATCGCCGCCGCTCTGTCCCTTTTGCGGATCCAAGCCGCAGTTGGCCGTGCTGCGTCCGGAAGGAGATGGCGGAAAGCGCTTTCTCCTGTGCTCATTGTGTGGAACAGAATGGTTCTTCCGCCGCGTACTGTGCCCCAATTGCGCCGAAGAAAATAAGGAGCACCTGCCGGTATTCGTGGCGCAGGAATTCGATTACGTGCGCGTGGACGCATGCGACACCTGCCACACCTACATCAAGTCAATCGATCTTTCCAAAAACGGCAACGCGGTTCCCGTGGTGGATGAACTCGCTACGGTCTCGCTGAATCTCTGGGCGCAGGAACACAACTACAAAAAGGCCCAGCCCAACCTGTTTGGGGTATAAGTCTTCAGCCTAAGCTGGATTTGGTAGCGGCCTGTGCCTCTGGCTTGGGTGCAGCCAGTTTGTGGATGGAAGTTCGCAACCTGCGCAGCCGCAGTGACAGCCCCATCATGGCAAGGCCATTGGCGAACGCAAACAGTGAAATCCAGGTGAGCGCGGCGGCTATGCTGCTTACCCGCGTCAGGAACAAGCCTGCGCCAAATGCGAGCGAGATGATCCCGCCGATGATCAACAGCCATTCGTCGGCGAGATGCCGGCGCAGATGAACGCCCGCTACCACCTCAAGTATCCCGAGCACCAAAGCGATGGCGGCGATCAACCGGATCACGTGTATCAGCGTCAAGCCGGGGAATAGCAGAATCACCAAGCCCCCAATGGTCAC
>DASXJO010000716.1:0-2385 GCA_036497385.1 Candidatus Angelobacter sp.
TCGCCAAATTCCTGCTTCTACTTTGGATTAGTCCACTGTCCGGCTCGTCCCAATGCCTTAGTCCGCATGAGAGCTATTCACAATGAAATGCGTGATATGCTCGGAATTGCCACTCGTCTCCAAAACGCTCAGTTTAGAGCAGGAGTAAACGAGAAGAATGTTTTCCCCGTCTACCACTCGCCTGCGCGTAATCTCGTGGGTCGTTACTTTTCTGCTGCCTGTAGCAGCGTGGAGCATTGCCCACTATAGTCTTCCGGTCTTCCATCCCGGAGTGGGAGTATTTTTCATCGCCGCCGCGTGCATTTCCGCTGTCATTGGCGGGCTGCCTGCTGCGATTACCGGCGCGCTGCTGAACACCGCCGCTCTGGTCGGATTCTCTTATCTTTACCAACCTGGGATTTCTACAACCAGCAATGAGCTTTGGGCAGCTCTGCTGATTGCCGTTGCATTGGTCGTCGGCTTGGCGCGGCAAAAGTGGTCCACTGCGGAAATGATCGCAGGGCGTCTCAGCTCGGATCTGGCCCGGCTGCGCGATGAGTTGGAATCGCAGCGCAGCGACCTCAAGCGCTTTCACGATCTCAGTGTGCGGCTTTCCAGCAACCTGGAATTGCAGCGATTGTTGAATGACGTTCTCACTTCCATCGCCGCGCTGCAAAAAACTGATCTTGGCATGTTGCTGCTTCTGCCGGAGCGCTCCAGCAAAACGCTTCAAGTTGCGACCTTCGCGGGCTTCACCGCCGAACAGATCAAGTCCTTCGGGGATCTACCGGCCTCGTTCTTTTCTCCTGATCGCCGCGTCTTGATTGAAGATATTGATAAGGCTGGAACATACTTTCCTTTTGTAGATGCTGCCGAAGAAATCGGCTTCCGCTCGGTTTTCAGCACGCCGATCGTTAATACCCGCGGCGACGCTCTCGGTGTGGTTGTCACGTTTTTTCGCAAGCCGCATTCTCCCAGTGACCGGCAGTCGCGGCTGGTTGAACTTTATGCCCGCCAAGCCGCCAACGCCTTGGATAACGCGCGCTTATACCATGAGTCGCTGCAGACCCTGGCCGCGGAACAGCAGCGCACTGCTGTGCTGCGCGCACTGGCGGAAGCTTCTGTTCAGATCAATTCAGTCTTCGCGCTTGATTCTTTACTTCAGGTCATCACCGACCAGGCACGGAATATTATTGGCGCGCGTCAGGCGCTTACCACTCTTCTCCCTCGTGGTGAATGGAACCGGAGTCTCACCTGTGTCTCCGTGGCGGAAGGGCAGGCCGCGCTTGAGTTCGCCCAGGAAAGCTCTGAGATGTTTATGCTGGCTTGCAATCTGAACAAGCCAGTCCGCCTGCATGCCGGAGCGCGGGCCAACAGCTGGGGGCCAGTGCGTCGCGCAACTGACGCTACACGCTACGGTTGGCTGGCCGCTCCGCTGCTCACGCGCGACGGTCGCAATCTGGGGTTGATCCAACTCTCGCAAAAGCTCAGCGGCGAATTTTCCCCCGATGACGAAGCCATCCTCGTCCAGCTTACGCACATGGCTTCCGTGGCCATTGACAATGTGCGTCTCTACCGTGAAGCGCAGGAGCAGATCGCCGAAACCAAGCGCGCCCAGGAAATGCTGGAGCGCGGCAAGGAAAGCATGCAACTGGCCCAGCAGTATGTCGGGATTGGAATATGGGAGTGGGACCTGCAAACCGGCGAGCTGGCATGGTCAGATGAGATCCGCCGCCTGCACGGAATCGAAGTTGAAAAATTCGATGGCCGGTATGAAAGTTGGATGGAAAGCATTGTTCCTGAAGACCGACAGCAGGTGCACCAGTCGATTGCCAACGCGCTGGCCAGCAACAGCGAGTATGAAGTCCAATATCGGGTTTACATGGCCGATAAGACACTGCATTGGCTGGAAGCCCGCGGACGCATCATCGTGATCAGTGACCTGCCCGTCCGTATGCTCGGAGTGGCCATGGACGTTACCTCGCGCAAGGCAGCAGAGCAGACGTTGCGGCAGTCGGAAAAGATTGCCGCCACCGGACGCCTTGCGGCCAGCATCGCGCATGAAATCAACAACCCGCTGGCTTCAGTGATGAACGCGCTCTATATTCTGCGCACCAATTCCAAAATGCCGGAGTCGGCGCTGGTGTACGTAAAGACCGCCGAGGAAGAACTGGCCCGCGTAGTGCACATCACCAAGCAGACGCTGGGTTTCTATCGCGAGATATCTTCGCCCGTGATGAGTTCTGTGCCGCAGCTATTTGAGGAAGTGCTGGCCGCCTATGATGCCCGCATTGAACAGGGCCGGATTGCCGTACATCGGGACTTCAGTGAAGTTGGTCCTTTGGCGGCATTTCCCACCGAATTGCGGCAGGTATTTTCCAATTTGGTGTTGAACGCCATTGAAGC
>DASXJO010000717.1:0-2415 GCA_036497385.1 Candidatus Angelobacter sp.
TCCCATGAAGCTGCTCGGCTCCGTTTGTCTGCTCGTACTTTGGCTTGGCATTGCGTTGGAATGCGCATTCGCGCAAGCTGCCGCTGCTCCATCAGCTTCAGCTCCATCCGCGGCTGAACAGTCCAAGCCTGCAGCGCAGACTTCGGTTTACACGCTGCCTCCGGACAAGCTGGCAAAATCCAAGGCGCTTTATGACCTTCGCAGCAAGCTTCGGATTATCGATTCGGCCTACTCGTTGCTGGTATTACTGGCGCTGCTGGCGCTGGGAATTGCCGCTAAATATCGTGACTGGGCGGAGCGTTTATCGAAGCACCAATTTGTCCAGGCATTGATTTTTGTTCCGGTATTTATTCTCACGATCACGGTGCTTGGGCTCCCGCTCGACGCCTATCAGCAGCACATCAGCCGGGAGTACGGCCTCTCCGTTCAGGGCTGGGGATCATGGTTTGCAGATGTGGCCAAAGGACAGGCCCTCTCGCTGATTATTCTTATCTCCGCGATTTGGGGCATCACGAATCTCATCCGTAAAAGTCCACGCCGCTGGTGGTTCTATACCTGGCTTGTCGCGGTCCCATTCGTAATTTTTCTGATCTTTCTGGCGCCACTCGTCATTGATCCGCTGTTCAATAAGTTTGAGCCGCTGGATAAAAGCAATCCGCAACTCGTCGACGCTATAGAGCAGGTCACGAAGCGCGGCGGACTTGAAATCCCGCGCGATCGCATGTTCCTGATGAAGGCCAGCGAAAAAGTGACAACGTTGAATGCCTACGTGACCGGCTTCGGTCCGTCAAAGCGCGTTGTGGTGTGGGACACAACCATCAAAAACGCCAGCACGCCGGAAACCTTGTTTGTCTTCGGGCATGAGATGGGGCACTATGTCCTGAACCATGTAGTGATTGGAATCATCGCTACAGCCGTGGGGCTATTCATCGGCTTTTACCTGCTATACAGGATCGCCAATTGGGCGTTTCCGCGCTTCCAGCAGCGCTGGCATATGCGCGAACTGAGTGATTGGGCTGCGGTGCCAATGCTGTTTTTGATCTTCTCCCTGCTGAGCCTTATCTCACAGCCGATTGGCAGCGCCATTAGTCGCCAATTGGAGCACAACGCCGATATCTACGGCCTGGAAGTCACGCATGGAATCAATCCCAACTCACAGGAAGCCGCTGCGCATGCCTTCCAGGTGCTGGGAGAGCTCTCGTTATCCTATCCCTACCCCAGTGATTTTTATGTGTTCTGGTATGCTGACCATCCGCCGATTCGCGACCGCGTGCCTTTCGCACACAATTACGATCCCTGGAGTAAGGGCGAGCAGCCCAAGTACGTGAAGTGAGATTTAGCAGCCACAACGCCAGGAGCGCCGCAAATTAGCTGACTAACTGATGCTCCTTCACCAAGTTCCTGCAGGAAGAAACGTTGGCGCTGGAAAACGAAAGCATCGCGTTCTTGCAAAAGCTCCGCGACAAAACTCCGGCATTGTTCCTGCAAAGCGTGCTTTGAGTATCGCGAAGCACGATCTTCAACGAATGAATGAACCAGGTCTTCAACCACCTCAAATAAAACTTCATTGCTCGCTTTGGTAATTCGCCGCAGCATGGATTTGTAATCGGGGAGGTCAGGATGGACGGGAATAGCCGCTCAATGACGGCCAGTTCCGCCCACGCAAACTTCAGTTGTGGAGAAAGAGCCTGCAGCCCGTGTATCCAGCCGTGATATTGAGCAATTCGTTGACACCTACATAAAGGCATACAATCGCGGGTCAAGAAACTCATAATCAGGATTGCAGATGTCGCCACGCAAACGCCCTTGTTTTGCCAATGTTGGGCTCATCAAGAGAGCGTTGCAAAGTGCGCCAACAGCGGATCGCTGCCCGAGCAATCAGGCAACCTGCGCCGAAAGCGTCCGCGGCGCGTTCGTCGGAGTAGAGCCTTGCAGCGATTGGTTGTTACACCCTGGTGAACAACCCTCGATTTGTTGCCAGCGTTGACGTGTTTCTACATGGGCCCAATCGACACGCTGGGAAACACCCCCGATTTCTCTGGCAGCACCAATGGGACCTGCTCCGGTACAGGCATTTTCGATTCGGACGATGCCGTGATCGCCGCCGACACCGCAACCGATGCCGCGGACAAATGCAATGCACTGGCAGGCGCAGGGTCCGTTGTCGTAAATCTGGGCCGGGAGCTACTCCGCACCCAGCGACCGTCCGCTGACAGTCAATCCGTCCCGGGCTACCATAGCGGGCAGAACATGGCCGCCATAACTGCGGATGGCCGCCGAAACGTGCTCGCGGTCCTCCGGTTCAGTGAGAAAGACCACGCAGCCGCCGCCACCGGCGCCGCAGACTTTGGCCGCCAGAGCGCCCTGCCGCAGAGCAACGGCGATGAGTTTTTCGATCATGGGTGTGCTGATCCT
>DASXJO010000718.1:0-2609 GCA_036497385.1 Candidatus Angelobacter sp.
TCTCAGCTGAACTAAAACCTTGATTGTCGCCAGCGTCTTCCCGTCTGCGCTTGCCGTACACTCGATTTCCTGCCGCTCTTTGATGTCTGCTTTCGGCGCATCCAACAACACTTGCCAGTGGTAGTCACTTTGCGGCTCAAGTGAAAGATTGCCCGCGCCGCTCTGCGTCGTCCAGCCTTCCGGCATCTTCAATGTGATGCTAACTCTGTTTGCCGTATCGCTGTGATTGTGCAACTCCAGCGGTATCGTCAGCGTCGCTCCGCGCTTAATTGCGATCTGCGGTTCTTTGGCCTGCGGCAATTTTGTTATCCCATGCGCCTGACGAAACTCTTCATAGAATCCCCACGGCCCGCCCAACTCGACAGAAAGAACCGCTGGCTGCGCATAGGCTTCTCTGGCTGGAGGAGCAAATGCGATCGGTCCCGGCGTAATTCCTTGGAAGACATGTCCTGTCACGCTGCCTGGCACCACCGACTTGCCAAAAACAAAACTTCCTTCGCCGCCCCAGTTCTTCTCCTGCTCGGCAACCTGCTTCTCATCCATGCTCTTCATGCGTTCAATAAAGTTGCGATACTGCGTCAGGTGATACTTGAAAGTCTCAAAGCCCGCTCGCCAGTAAGGTATCTTCAGCGCCTTTGCCATGCCGTTCGTCTGGTACGTAGGTCCAGTGCCTTTAAAAATCTCATCCGCTGCATCAGGGAAGTAATAAAGCTTCTTGGTCTGCCATGGCTGCAACCCATCCAGCAGCGTTTCATTCACTTTTACGGGGCCGGCCAGCTGCGCCGGAAACACCGTAGGATCGCCTGCGCTGTCGAATGCTTCAGTCGCCAGCACGCCTGCTGCCTGATGATCACCATGATTTTCGCCGATGAAAAATCCCGGCATCCACGTAATGATCACCTCAGGACGCGTCAGCCGCACCATCCTGACCAGTTCTTCTTCCACCTGTCCCTGATGCCAATTCGCCAGCGACTCCAAGACGTTCTGGCTGGGCGTGTCGCGCCCGCTGAAGAACCACACATTATTAATGCCTACGCTTTCCAGCGCGTGCCGCAGTTCCATTTCGCGCACCGCGCCCAGAGACTGCGCGCGCTCTGGCCCCATGTTATTGTGCCCAGCTTCGCCATGCGTTGTGTAGATTATGGCCACATGCTTTTTCTGGTCGATGAGCTGCACCAGGTAAGGAACCACGCCGGTTTCATCATCCGGATGCGCCACAATCAGCAGCACATCAAGTTTCAGCCGCTCATCCGGCTTAAGTAATGGAGGAGTAGGGCTAGGAGTGGGGGTTTGTGCCGTAGCAGTTGCCCCAAGCAAAACCAGCACGGCCATCAGCCGAAGAATTCTCATCAAGAGTCCTTCCGGGAGCGAGAGTTGATCTATCGCAGAGTAAATGGGGCGCTGTGCGGATTCAAAAATTCGCTGCTCAATCTTCGCGAATCCTGATCACCAGTTTTCCTCTTACGTGTCCGGCTTGGCTCAGCCGATGAGCTTCTGCAATCTGCTCCAAGGAAAATACCTTTTCAACCACTGGACGAAGTTTTCTTGCCTCGATCAACGCGGTGATCTTTTCCAATTCGCCTCCGCGCGGCTTCACCCGCGTCATAGCCAACCGTTTGGCACCGAGTAATCCACGCGCAACGCCGAACGCTACCCCGCGGGTCGCCGTTGCAAAAAATTTAAGCTTGCTGGTCGATTGCTCTGGAATCGGCACAGCCAGAGTAACCAGTCGACCGCGAAATTTCAGCGCTCGAAACGATTCAGCCCACACGCTTTCACCTACACCATCCAGCACCAGATCGAACTTCGGACGCACTTTGCTGATCTTCTCGCGCGTGTAATCAATCGCCAGATCGGCGCCGAGTTCGCGCAATAAATCCTGGTTGCGGGTGCTGGCCGTGGCGGCCACGTAAGCGCCAAAGGCCTTCGCAATCTGGATCGCCATCACGCCCACTCCGCCCGCGCCGGCATGAATCATCACACGCTGTCCTGGCTTAAGCCTTCCCTGATTCACCATGGCCTGCCATGCAGTCAATGCTGCCAACGGAACCGCGGCCGCTTCTTCATGGCTTAAAGTCTTCGGCTTGGCCGCGAGCGATTTCTCCGGGACCACCACGTATTCCGCGTACGTGCCTCGATATGTCTTGGCGACGTACCCATCTTTCATGCCATAAACTTCGTCGCCGGGTTTAAACAGCGTCACGGCAGGCCCAACTTCTTTCACCACGCCGGAAAGATCGCATCCCCAGATCACCGGAAACATGACCGGCATCACGGGATCCAGTAAGCCTTTTCTCAGCTTCCAGTCCACGGGATTGACGCTTGCAGCGTGCACCTTAACCAGAACGCCATTCGGCCCAACGCGCGGCACCGGCAGATCATGGCTGAGTTCCAGTACCTCAACGCCACCGTATTGTTCGGCAATCACAGCTTTCATACCAGGTAACCTGCCTCACGCGGAGTGCTAAATAGGAATCTTTGCCTGCTTTTCCACAGCGGATTTCATGTTATACCGTTCTCAGCCACGAATCAGATATCAACATGGACTTTGATCAGCTGGAAACGTTTTTGGAGGTCGCGCGCCACACCAGCTTTTCTCGTGCGGCGGA
>DASXJO010000719.1:0-1680 GCA_036497385.1 Candidatus Angelobacter sp.
GCCCATGAAAACGGAAGAGACTGCAAACGCGGCATATTTCCAGCGCTCGGCAGCCGCGCCGGTCACAATCGTCAGCGCGGTATCCATGAATACCATCTGGAACAGGAAGATCACCATTACAGCTACGTCGTATGTGGTTCCACTCAGAAAGAATCCCCTAGTTCCGAAGATTCCCCAGGTTTTGCCCAACAATGCGACTGTGTGCTCCGAGTTCAGGGGATTGGCGCCGCCCAAAGTCCCAGAAGGAGCGCAACCGCCCATCTGCAAGGCGAATCCGCAGACCCAGAAAGCAAACAGGCCGAATCCGTACACCATGAAATTCATCATCATGGTGTGGTTGGCGTTCTTGGCGCGACAGAGGCCGGTTTCTACAATCGCAAAACCTGCCTGCATAAACATGACCAGGAAGCCGGTGATCAGGGTCCAGGTGAAATTGATGGCGATGCGGTTTTGTCCAACTTGATTCACCGTATCAGCCAACGTCAATCCCTTATTGGTATCCGACACGACTATGTCGTTTACCGTACCCGTCTTACTGCCGCCTGGATCGCCTTTGGCCAAATCATCTGCGGCAGGGGGCTGCGCCGCCTTTAGGTTCAAAGGAACATCCATCGCCGGCCCGGATGCCGGCTGCGTAGCCGGTGGGGTGGGAGCGCTGCCGCTTGCTGAGGATTGACTCTGTGCCCAGGCGCCAAGCCCTGCCATCAGCACAAGTACCATTGTCAAAGAACATAGCCTCACAATTCTGCTCATTCCTGTCTCCTTCAGGACGTTGAATATTTTTTCGAAGCTTGGCCGGGCGAGAAGTTGCCGCCTGCGACCATCCGTCGTGCTGAGCGTTTTTCTTGTCACGCTTTCCAGATCGCCTCTTTGAGATGAGCCTTATTCATCACCACCAAAATTCCGACGAGGGAAACCGCCAAACCGACCAGACAGAGAACCATGCGAGCCACCGTCGACTGGGTGATCACCAACGTGAGCACCGGAACCAGCCAGCCGAGCACTGCCATCACAAGTCCGATTAATTTCATTTCGTTCCTCCGCTTCCTTGGATTCGCGTTGAATGTTTGTCAAACCATGCTCTTGGTTCGGTAAAAACCGAAGCCGGAATACAGCAGTAGCGCCGCGCCGATCGCACCTACGACCATCCACGCGCCGCCTCCGTAGAGGCCCCCCACTAACGCAGTAAAGCCGGTCAGAGTAGTTGCCAAATACGTCCCTTGCTGCCGAGTTGCTGCCATTTAACTTCCTCCCTTCGTTGAACGACTTTCGCATCGCGTTACTGCTTGTGTTCTCTCCCGCAGCGGCGATTCTGCTTCACACGCTCTCGCCGCTGAAATCAAGATCCACCCCATCGCGCCCAGGATGATGAGCACTGCGGTGATCGGAGTCGTTCTCAATAGAAACAATCCCGCGAGTAATGATCCGCCACCGACCACGAGTTGCATCACTTCTCCTGCGCGCTT
Source organism: Candidatus Angelobacter sp. (assembly GCA_036497385.1). GTDB lineage: Bacteria > Acidobacteriota > Terriglobia > Terriglobales > Acidobacteriaceae > Angelobacter. The sequence goes on from DASXJO010000719.1 coordinate 1,467, forward strand.
CACGCGCCTCACGCTGCCACCGGGTATGGCCGGGCCCCAGTCTTGAGGCGGCGCTTGATACTTGGGCGGGGGGCGGCGAGGGTGCTGACACCAGGGGTTAGTTGGGTTTGTGCCCAAGCCGCTGATCCCCATATTGCGAGCTGCCCTGGTTTGAGCAACTCGAAAACACACCTTGCATGGTGGCGCCGCATTCTTACTTGGCCTCCCGGCTATC
>DASXJO010000720.1:0-2209 GCA_036497385.1 Candidatus Angelobacter sp.
AGAGAAAGAAATCAGCAGCAACCGGAAGCCGCAGCGCGGCGCGCGTTAAGCGACGCAGGAGGACACCTTGTACCGTTCAAGTCCATTTGATCTGGGCAACACGATTACTGATTTTGATTCCATCCGAATCAGCCTGGCCTCGCCGGAAAAAATTCGCAGCTGGTCTCACGGCGAAGTGACCAAGCCGGAAACCATCAATTACCGCACTTTCAAGCCGGAGCGCGATGGCCTGTTCTGCGCCCGCATTTTCGGTCCGGTAACGGACTGGGAATGCCTATGCGGCAAATACAAACGAATGAAGCATCGCGGCGTGATCTGCGACAAGTGCGGCGTTGAAGTCACACTGTCAAAAGTCCGCCGTGAGCGGCTGGGCCACATTGAACTGGCTTCGCCGTGTTCGCACGTATGGTTCTTCAAGGGCCTGCCTTCACGCATTGGCCACTTGCTGGACATTTCACTGCGCGACCTGGAATCGGTTCTTTACTTTGAATCCTACGTTGTAGTGGACGCGGGTGAAGCGCCGGTAAAAGAGCGCGAAGTCATCAAAGAAGAGACGCGTTTCCGCGAGCTCGACCAGCAATACCGTGCAACAGGCTTTAAAGCCATGATGGGCGCTGAGGCCATCAAGGAAATCCTGAAGCGCGTCGAAGTGGAAGAGCTATCAGTGGAACTGCGCGAGAAGATGAAGCACGAAACTTCTCTGCAGAAACGGCTGAAATATGCCAAGCGGCTGAAAGTTGTCGAGGCATTCCGCAAGAGCGGCAACAAACCGCAATGGATGATCCTGGACGTGATCCCGGTTATTCCGCCGGAGCTGCGTCCATTGGTTCCATTGGATGGCGGCCGCTTTGCCACGTCCGATTTGAACGATCTTTATCGTCGCGTGATCAACCGCAACAACCGCTTGAAAAAGCTGATGGATCTGCATGCTCCTGAAGTGATTGTGCGCAATGAAAAGCGCATGTTGCAGGAATCTGTGGACGCGCTGTTCGATAACGGACGCCGTGGACGCGTGCTGCGTGGGGCCAACAATCGGCCGCTGAAGTCTCTCTCTGACACGCTGAAAGGCAAGCAGGGACGCTTCCGCCAGAACCTTCTGGGCAAGCGCGTGGACTACTCGGGTCGTTCCGTGATCGTCGTAGGTCCGGAACTCAAGCTGCATCAGTGCGGGTTGCCGAAGAAGATGGCTCTCGAGCTGTTCAAGCCATTCATCTATCATCGCCTGGAGCAGACGGGCCACTGCACCACCATCAAGCAAGCCAAAGAAATGGTGGAGCAGCAGGAGCCGATTGTCTGGGACATCCTGGAAGAAGTCATTAAAGACCATCCGGTGCTTTTGAACCGCGCCCCAACGCTTCACCGCCTTGGCATTCAGGCTTTTGAGCCGGTGCTGGTGGAAGGCAAGGCCATCAAGATCCATCCGCTGGTCTGCACCGCGTTTAACGCCGACTTTGACGGCGACCAGATGGCGGTTCACATTCCGCTGTCTCCGGAAGCGCAGGTTGAAGCCAGCGTGCTGATGTTGTCATCGCACAACATTCTCTCGCCGGCATCAGGCCAGCCAATCACCGTGCCCACGCAGGACATGGTGCTTGGCCTTTACTACCTGACCAAAGGTAAGCCGGGCGCAAAGGGCGAAGGCCGCGCTTTTGCCAACACTGAAGACGTGCTGCTGGCGTTGGAAGCGGGCGAAGTGGAAACGCTGACGCCGATCCGCCTGCGCTATAGCGGTGAAGTTATCGATTTGACCGCAGCTTACGACGATCAGGACATTGTGCACACGGAGCCGGTGAACTTTGAACGCCAATTCATCAACACGACCGTAGGCCGGACGATCCTGAACGACCATTTGCCGACGCAGATGCCGTTCATCAATGGTCTGCTCAAGAAGAAAGGCATTGGCCAGCTGGTGAATTACACCTATCTGCGCTTTGGCCTTGAGACCACAGTCAAGATGCTGGACGAAGTGAAAGAGACGGGCTTCCGCTATGCAACGCGTGCAGGCTTGTCAATCGGCATTGATGACATGGTGATTCCTGAGCACAAGAAAGGCCTGGTGAAAGACGCTGAAAAGCAGGTTATTGCCGTTCAACAGCAATACCTGGATGGCGCAATCACCAACGGCGAACGCTATAACAAGGTGATTGAAATCTGGTCGAACGTAACGGAAAAAGTTGCCGACGAGATGTTCAACAACATGCAGGAGCTG
>DASXJO010000721.1:0-4795 GCA_036497385.1 Candidatus Angelobacter sp.
GCCTTCTTGTCAGCCGCAGACATCTGGGACGGACCTAGCTTGATAGTCAGCTTGTCAATCGTGCCGGTGAACTTGAACGGCAACTGGTAGCTATTGTCCACGCCAGTGCCGGTGTCCAAGCCAATGTCGAAGGTTTCGTCAACCGTCATGATCAACGGAATTGTGTGGGCGATTTTCTTGCTGGCCATTTGCTTGCCGTCCACTGTGAACACGCCAGTGCCGCCCTTCCCGGGACCGGGGCCGTCGTATTTGAAGTCGAATACGAGCGTGTGCTTGCCCGCTGCGAGCGCGCGACCAAACAAGTCCGCGCCTACTTTGCCACCAACTCCGCCCTCCCAGCGGAATCGTTCCAGATCGAGCAGGTTATAAGCGAAGACGGGCTTGCCTTTTTGCAAGAAGAGGCCGTAGCCGCCGAAGCGGCCGCCCATTGTCGCGATCATCCCCTCCGCACCGCCCTTGGGAACAGTGATCTCGGCGGTAATGGTGTAGTCTTTGTCTAAAATACTCGGAGCACTCCCGAAGGGAATGCCGGCGTTCACGCCTGTGTAGGTGAATTCCGTTTTCCCGGAGGTCGCGCTCGGTTTGGGTGCAAGGACGCGCACAAAGCCGGAGTTATCCAGCGGGAAGACCTGGTATTTCGCCGCCTCGGTCAGGAACAACGCCTGCATTTCCTTGAGCTTATCCGGTTGCTGTGCCGCGAGGTCGTTGTTCTCGGAAAAATCCTTGGCGATGTTGTAGAGTTCCCAGTGGTAGTCGCCCAGCGGCGGCATCGTTGCTCCCAGCATCCAAGGCGGCACAGGCGGTGTTGTGGCGGCCACCCAACCGTCGTGATAGATCGCGCGGTTGCCGACCATCTCGAAATATTGCGTCTCATGTTTCGAGGGCGCGTTTGGTCCGGCAGCCGCGGGATCGAACGTGTAATCCATGCTCACGCCTTCGATTGGCTTCTGCGGAATGCCGTTGACCAGCTCTGGCGCCTTGATGCCCGTGGCCTTAAGGAGGGTCGGCACGATGTCAATAACATGGTGAAACTGGGTGCGGATGCCGCCGACATCTGTGATATGGCCGGGCCAGGAAATGGCCATGCCCTGCCGGGTGCCGCCGAAATGCGACGCCACCTGTTTGGTCCACTTGAAAGGCGTGTCAAACGCCCACGTCCAGCCCACCGCCATGTGCGGATACGTTTTGTCCGAACCCCAATCTTCATAATGCAGCAACTGCAACGGTTCAGGAATAGTTAGAATGCCGTTGTAGGCGGTCAACGTATTGTAGGTGCCCTCCAGAGTACCTTCGGGGCTGGTGCCATTGTCGCCGCAGATGTAGATGATGATGGTGTTGTCGAGCTTGCCTTGATCCTGAACTTCCTGGATCACGCGGCCGATTTCATAGTCGGTGTAGGCGGCGTAGGCGGCGAAAACCTCGGCCTGGCGGATGTAGAGTTTCTTTTGGATGGCCGAAAGCGAATCCCACCGCGGCAGCTTGGCGCCGCCCAATTCGGGCTGGCCATCCGGCCATGGAGTCAGCTGGGTGTCAGGCGGAATCACGCCAAGTTTCTTTTGGTTGGCGAGGATTGTCTCGCGCAACTTTTCCCAGCCTCCATCGAACAGGTGCATCGCGTGGATTTTATCAATCCATTCCTTCGTTGGCTGGTGCGGCGAATGGGTGCCGCCGGGCACATAATAGAGGAAGAACGGCTTTTCGGGGGCGACTGCGTTCATGCTGTGCAAATACTTGACGGCCTCGTCCGCCATGTCGGTGGTGAGGTTGTAGCCGGGATGCCCGATCCAGGGAAAAATCTGAGTATGATCCTTGAACAAATAAGGCGTCCACTGGTCGGTCTCGCCGCCCATGAACCCGTAGAAGTACTCGAAGCCCATCCCCGACGGCCATTGGTCGTAAGGCCCGGCCAGACTGTATTGGAAGGTTGGGGTGTTATGCTCCTTGCCGAACCACGACGTGGCATAACCGTTCTCCTTCAGGATTTCGCCGATGGTGGCGTGCTCCGGTCCGATGATGGAATCGTAGCCCGGATAGCCGGTTGCCAGTTCGCCGACCACACCCGCGCCCACCGTATGATGGTTACGCCCTGTGATAAGCGCGGCACGCGTGGGCGAACAGAGCGCGGTGGAATGGAACTGCGTGTAGCGCAAACCCGCTTTGGCGACGCGATCCATCGCGGTCGTCGGTATGACGCCACCGAACGTGCTCGAAATGCCGTAGCCCTGGTCATCGGTCATGATTAGCAGGATGTTAGGCGCGCCTTTGGGCGCTACGACGCGCGGCGGCCAGTAAGGCGTGGAATCTTTGACGCTTTCCTTGATGACCCCGCCGAACGGCATCGGCGGCGGCGGGATTTGTTTCCCGTCAATGGTGACGGTGGCGTCGGGCGAACCGGGTGTGCCGTTGATTTGCTGAGCCCAGGCAGAAGGTGCAGCCGCGATAACGGCGGCGGCGAGCATCCCGCCAAGGAAGATCTGTTTTGCTGATTTCATAGGCATTTGGTCTGACCGTTGCTGCTCATCGACTCATTTGAGCAAGCGCAATTTTGCTGTGCCTTAGAGGATTTCCGTATAGGACTTTAGGCCTATGCCATGCACTGTCCCGCCATGCGCAAGGCGAGGCTAAGTGCGCTCAGTAGATCCCAGCTTCTTAGTTCATTGAACTCTTATCACTTCCCTCCAACAGCTGTGGCAGATATTCTGGGAGAGGGTGATAAGGTAGTACTGGGACTGGTAGCCTGAACTTTTTTGAGAAAGAAGGCTTTTATCTCTTTGAATTGTGCTGCGCGTGAGCTGTTTGGAAGCACCCGGGCGCCGGAAGCATCCACTGCTATCGTTTGGCGAAGAGTTCCGAATCTGTCCGTAAGCCAGGCATTGCCTACGGAATAAATTTCCATCTTGTCTGTCATTGTTTTGAGCGCAGAAATCACGATGCCCTTTTGGCTGGGATTGGTGCTGACAGCAAATGCGAAATCAGTACCATCCGACGTACGAAACGCCTTCAATTTCACTGGAAGACGATCACTGCCAAGTCCGAGTATGGCCGCCAGCTCTGGGGCTATTGATTGTACAATGCCTTGCGAAAGCACCCATTCTTCCGCTTTGGAGAGTTCTGCTTGCTCGGAAGGAGGTGTTGGAGCAAGACTCTGAGCTAACGAGGCGACGGGAATGAGCGCCAGTGCTGCGAACAGTAATTTACCGTAATGCCTTTTCACAGGCGATTTGTTACTCGCTGCCATGAGCTTCCCGCTGGCGTTCCTGTTTTTGTTGTATTTGGACACGTAGCGTTACATCGGTAAAACGAGAGCGCCGAACGAATGTCCCGAAGGATTCGATTGCGCTCATCCAGTTGCGAGCCGACTAGATGATCGCGCCAAGGTCCCAATCTTGGGCGTCTGCGAGCGTTTGCGGACGCGCAGGAGACCTGGAACGGTGGTGGTCAGCAAGAAGGCAATGACCAGGAAAATGATCACGAACTCGATTACCGCGAAAAGGTTTTGAATGTATTTATGCCGCGCCATGCGTGCAAAAAAGACGCACATTGAGGCGGCTGTCGCTATTGGACCTTGGTCCCATCCCCCCCTGTTAGCTCAGTGCCCGGCGCGAACTAAAGCGTTGCGCAATGACCGTGGCATTCGGGAGTGCGAACACGCCTGCGTTCATGAAAATGGAATTCATTGCTCCTCATTAGTTCATCAATTTGTCACCACGCTCTCAGTCATTCGAAAACGTTCGCACTCCAGCCCGCTCCCCATCCGCCCCATGAACTCCACTGCATCTCCGAATCCTGGTACATCCCGGCGGTTTCGAGATTCTCCTTACCAAGCTTGTTTGTAGCACGGAGTTGTTGGTAAGCCTGGTACTCTTTGGGTCCGCCAACATAGGAGCGGTTGTGAACCGGGTCCGGGAAAATGTAATACGTTTTCTTCCCTTTCTGGATCATGGTTACCTTGCCCGGCGGAAGGTTTTGAAGCTTTTGTTGCTGTGCTGCCGTCTTAGGCGTGATGACCTTAAATCCAGAGGCCACCAGCATGCTTTCTCTGTTCTGGATGGCTGTCTGTGTAGTGGCGCAACCCACCAACAATGCTGTGCATACGATCGCGGTAAGGGCGATGGATCTTGCCGCGTCTGCTTTGACTTGTGTGGCTATTAACGACTTAGTTGGCCGGTTTACCCTGATTAGCATATCCAGTCTTGAGGAGTGACTTACTATTGTTCGCGAACCTCCGTGCTCGTCACTGTCTGGCTCGCTTTACCAGTTGTTTTTTGTCGACAAACAATGGCAAGCTCGGCCGTTTCCTGCTCAATTGGTTAAGTGGACCTCGAATGCCTGCGCTCCGAGGGAGGAGGCCAGGCCTTCAGTCTGGCCGGCGAGATACATGACCACGCCATTCTGGTTCGTCAGCTTGGCATGCATCTTCCCCTCGATCAGGGTAAGTCCGCGGCTGATGCCATGGTAAGTTCCGGAGAAATCTGAGAGGTTATTCAGGTTATAGACCTTGCCGGTGGCAGTCGTCTTTTCGACGCCCGAGCCACCAAGGCCCCCACCAGAGATGGTGAAACGGTGACTCCGGCCGTTGTAATACAGAGTGCCCTTTCCGGTTTCAGCCTGAGCGTAATACGCAGCCGACCACTCCCGGATTCTCACAGTAGCCGAGGTGTTGTACTCGGCGCCTGCGTCATTGATGCACATCCGGCGATGAGGAGGAAAGTGATACCGACAAAGGTGGAATTGGTTTTCATGGTTTCCAGGTTTCTGATTGCTTTTACAGCGTGGGTGTTGATAATAACTTCCT
>DASXJO010000722.1:0-4413 GCA_036497385.1 Candidatus Angelobacter sp.
GCCGCCAACCTGGATCATCCATGCATCGTTCCGATTTACGAAGTGGGCGAGCGCGACGGCTCCTGTTACTTCAGCATGAAGTTCGTCGAAGGCGGTCAGCTTGATGAAGTGGTCAGGCGCAAGCCGATTTCGATCCGGCAGGCGGCGCAACTCATCGCGAAAGTAGCCCGCACCGTACATTACGCACATGAACACGGGATTGTGCATCGAGACATCAAGCCGGGAAACGTTTTGCTTGACGCAGAAGGGGAACCACATCTGACCGACTTTGGCCTGGCACAATTAGTTGAATCCGAGAGCACGGTCACGCGTACGATGGAAGTGATGGGCACGCCCAGCTACATGGCACCAGAACAAGCCCTGGGAAATAACGCCGCTGTCAGCAGCGCGACAGACATTTACGGTCTTGGCGCCGTCCTCTACCAACTGCTAACCGGGCATCCCCCGTTTGCTGGAGGAACAACATTTGAAACCGTGCGACTGGTCTTGAACACGGAGCCGCGCACGCCGCGCCTGTTAAATCCAAAAATAGATCGCGAGCTTTCCACGATTTGCCTGAAGTGCCTGGAGAAAGATCCCAAGCACCGATATGCCTCTGCACTCGCCCTGGCGGAAGATTTGGAACGCTGGCTAAAGCACGAACCAATCCACGCGAAGCGAAGTGGATTTTTCACCCACGCCCGCAAATGGGTGCGACGTAATCCAACCAGCGCACTACTCGTAGCGTCCCTGATCGCTTTGGCAGCGGCCATGGGCTGGAATGTTTGGGAAAGCCAACCGGTCAGCGGTGGCGCGAGGAGCGGAATCGCCGTGCTTCCCTTCGAAAATCTGAGCCACGATCCAGATAACGCCTATTTCGCAGACGGTATCCAAGAGGAAATCCTGACGCGATTGACTAGCATCGCGGGTTTAAAAGTCATTTCACGCACCTCCACGCGGCAGTACCAGAGCAAAACCAGGAATCTCGCTGAAATCGCGAAGCAACTTGGCGTAGCGAACATTGTTGAGGGTAGCGTGCAAAAAGCGGCCGATCAGGTGCGGGTCAATGTACAGTTAGTTAACGCGCAAACCGATTCCCACCTATGGGCAGACACCTACGATCGGAAGTTGACTGACATCTTCAGTGTTGAGAGTGAGATCGCCAAACGAATCGCAGAATCGTTGCAAGCGAAGCTCACTGGTGGCGAGGAGCAAGCGTTAGCAATTCAACCGACAAGCAATCCGGAGGCTCACGATGCCTATCTGCGCGGCCTGGCTTTTGAAGCACGTAGCACGTACTCAAACGATGCCCTAAGGAAAGCCATCGATTCTTATGAGCAGGCGGCCCAGCTCGACCCGAACTTTGCGCTGGCTTGGGCCCGACTTTCTCGTGCGGACGCGAATCTTTACTTTATCCGCGCGGACCAAAGCGCTACTCGGCGCGACGCGGCGAAGGAGGCGTTAGAGAAAGCGCAGAAACTCCAGGCGGACCTGCCCGAAACCCTGCTCGCCTTGGGTTATTATCAATACTGGGTGCTGCGTGATTACAGGCTCGCTGAAACCACCTTTGGGCTCCTCCGCAAAATCTTACCAGGCAGCAGCGAGGTGCCATTTGCCTTGGGCTCAGTTGCCCGACGCCAAGGAAACTGGGATGCAAGCATTGCCTACTGCGAAGAAGCCCTGGCCATGGACCCACGTAACGTGGAGTTATTGAGCAATACAGCATGGACTTATGCCATGCTTCGGCGATTTCCAGCCGCCTTAGAGCTGTACAATCGGGCGTTGGACATTATGCCCAACGATCCCGATCTGATCACTGCAAAGGCCAGCGTCTATCAGGCGGAGGGTAACCTGCAGGAAGCCGCTAGGCTTTTGCCACAACTAAGTGCAGACACTCCACCTCTCAATGCTTTAATAGTCAAAATGACTCAGTTGAGACTTGAACGAAATCACGGTGAGGCCATCCGTTTGCAGCAAGCCCGACTGGCTCAATTCCAGTTCGCTCCTGAGATTGACAAGGCCACCAATCGCGTGATCCTGGCTTTCGCTCAGCGCCTTGCTGGCGATACGGCTGGGGCAAAGGCTACAGCTGAAGAGGCACGCAACATACTGATGCCGCTTTGCAAAAATCAGCCGGATAACTCCTTCTTTGCACAACAGTTCGCCCTTGCCAACGCCGTGTTCGGAGAAAAGGAGGCGGCACTAAAGGAAGCGGATCGCGCGATCATGCTTTTGCCCAGTGCCACAGACCCACTATCCGGGCCCACCCGCGAAGAGATCCTGGCGTTAATTCAGATGATCTTCGGCGAGACTAGCCGTCCGATCTCAACTCTCACACGGCTGTTACAAACGCCATACATCAGCTGGCTTTACGGCCCGATGCCCGTTACGCCAGCGCTTCTGAGACTCGATCCAATCTGGGACCCGTTGCGCGCCGATCCCGCTTTCCAGAAGCTCTGCGAGGAAAAGCAGCCATGAACCCGTGCAATTTTTTTTCCGAGCTAAAGCAGCGCAACGTTTACAGGGTCGCGATTGCCTATGCTGTCGTGGCTTGGTTGCTCATGCAGGTCGCCAGCCAGATCTTTCCGTTTTTCGAAATTCCGAATTGGACAGTGCGTCTGGTGGTGCTGTTGCTCATAATCGGTTTTCCAGTGGCATTGACAGTTAGGGAACAAGTGCTGGTGCGGCCGCCGGACGAGTATCGCAGTGCGGGTAACCTGCGGTTCTTTGATCAGATCAAGAAGCTGCTCATGGACGAACCGGGTCGGCCTTCGCAAGCCCAGGTCGCCAGTGAATTCGGCATGACGGAAAAAGCGGTCAAGCAAGCGTTTCACCGATTTCGTCAGCGTTACCAAACCTTATTACGAGAGGAGGTCTCGCACGCGGTAGCGATGCCCAGCGACATCGAAGATGAGTTGCGCCATCTCATCGCTGTAGTCCGGGCGTACCCTGTGTTAGAATACGCAGCGCGAGAGGAGAGCACATGAGTGCTCCATGACAATGATCAGCGCACTCAGACTTTGCCCAAAGTGCGGCTCGGGAATCCCAGCCGACGCACCGGAAGGAGGCTGCCCAGGTTGTCTTCTTGAGAGTGGCCTTGGTTTGCTGTCGGACGCATCTGTAGCCGGGCTCGACGATCCCGGCCGCGTGGATAATCTTCATAGCAAGAAAGCACAGCGCTTCGCGGCGATGCTCGGAGAGTTGGGCGATTACGAACTGCTGGAAGAAGTCGGCCGCGGCGGTCAGGGTGTGGTGTTTCGCGCCCGGCAAAAGAGTCTCAACCGCACAGTAGCATTAAAAGTCATTAGCCTTGGTCAGTGGGCGAGCACAGCACACCTGAAGCGCTTTCGCCGGGAAGCCGAAGCTGCCGCCGGCCTCGACCATCCGAGCATCGTTCCCATCTACGAAGTGGGCGAGCGCGATGGCTCGTGCTACTTCAGCATGAAATTCGTAGAAGGCGGTCAGCTTGACGAAGTAGTCAGGCGCAAGCCGATGTCGATCCGGCAGGCGGCGGAACTCATCGCGAAGGTAGCGCGGACCGTGCATTACGCGCATGAACACGGGATTGTGCATCGAGACATCAAGCCGGGAAACATTCTGCTCGACGCAAAAGGGGAACCGCACCTTACCGACTTTGGCCTTGCCAGGTTAGTTGAATCAGAGAGCAGCATTACGCGCACGCTGGACGTGATGGGCACACCGAGTTACATGGCGCCAGAACAAGCCGCCGGTGAAACCACCAAGCTTGGCAGTGTCACAGATGTTTATGGCCTTGGCGCGGTATTCTATGAATTGCTTACCGCTCATCCACCTTTTGCCGGAGGAACAAGCTATCAAACGATCCGGCTACTATTGGATACTGAACCGCGACAACCGCGTTTATGGAACCGGAAAATAGACCGCGATCTTTCCACCATTTGCCTGAAGTGCCTGGAGAAGGATCCAAAGCGCCGCTACCCGTCCGCTCTCGCGCTGGCGGAAGACTTGGAACACTGGCTAAAGCACGAGCCAATTCGGGCGCACCGAACCGGAATTTTCGCCCGGGGACGCAAGTGGGTTCGACGCAATCCAACCAGCGCGCTGCTGGCAGCGTCGCTGATTGCTTTGGCAGCAGCCGTGGGGTGGAATGTTTGGAAAAGCGGACTAATCAGTCGCCCCACAACAAAGGGCATCGCCGTTCTTCCCTTTGAAAATCTCAGCCACGATCCAGATTATGCGTATTTTGCAGACGGTATCCAAGAGGAGATCCTGACGCGCCTGGCTAGCATTGCGGATTTGAAAGTGATTTCGCGCACTTCCACGCAGCGCTATGGGAGCAAACCAAAGAACCTCCCTGAGATCGCGAAGCAACTAGGCGTGGCGAACATTCTTGAGGGTAGCGTGCAAAAATCGGCCGATCAGGTGCGGGTCAATGTGCAGTTGGTTAATGCACAA
>DASXJO010000723.1:0-6937 GCA_036497385.1 Candidatus Angelobacter sp.
AGCGGTAAATCTCTGTCGTAGCCACTGGCTCCGCGCGGCCTCGCCAAACGGAGGAGCTGGGATTTCAGTAAGCTCACGCTGCCAACGCCGAAATTCCATTTCCTGATTGTGGAGATAGGAAAAAGCCGTGTGCACGCTTCGTATCTCCGCGATGCGGGCAATCTCGCGCGGCGCGGAGACTCGCGAGCTATCAGGAATAGGTGGGCGGGTGGCCATCTCTTGAACGAATTCTATATTACCGTTGCGTCTGGGAACGAAATTACCCCTATAAATGCTAGCCGGTTCTGGCCGGGGACTGATTGCGGCAAAAAGAAAGCGGCCGGGGATGGGCCGCTTTGATATTCAGAATTTCAGGATACTTATTTCGGGGCTGGCGTGCTTGTATCAGCGCTCTTTTTTGACTTCTTACCACCTTTGTGGCTATGGCTCTTCTTGCCGCTCTTGGTTTTGGCGGGAGCGGGAGCCGTTGTGCTCTTATCGCCAGTGCCTTTATCGGTGGAGCCGCCGGCGGCTTGCGCGAAGGACAGGGTAGCGCCCAGCAGCAATGTAAATGCAATCGTAAGTAGCTTCTTCATTAGTCTCCTTCAGAGGGATATTCAGTTTTTTAGAATCTTTCAACTCTACAAAGAATTGTTGTGCAACATTCTAAGCAGAGAAGCTGGAAAAAGGAATCCTTTCTTGGCTAGGCGAAAAAAAAGCGGCCCGCATGAGGCCGCTTGGGATAACGATGAATAACAATTTATTTGGGTGAAGGGCTTGCTGCCGGCGCGGGAGTCGTGTCCGTGGTAGATTTCTTGGATTTCTTGCTGGACTTCTTAGTGCCATGGTGATGATGCTTCTTGGTTGTGGTGGATGTGCCGGTCTTGGTCTGGTCGCCTGCCGGGGTGGTCTGCGATGTGCTGCCTGCCTGGGCAAAGCTCAGGGCGCTGCCAAGGGCCAAGGTGCACGCGATTGTAAATAGCTTCTTCATTCTTTCTCCTTTAAAGGGAAGTTCAAAAGTTGTTATTACAAGAAACCCACGCCGCCGGAAATAGTTGCGACATGTTTTTTGCCCTGCTGGTCGCGCATTAATCCAGCCTAAGTGCCGGCGGAAACCTTCTGGCAGCACGCCAGAATTTCCTCTTCCGTCAGGCAGCGGTTTGAGGCTTTAGCCCGTTGGAAGATGCAGTCAACCAGCTCTTCAGAAGCGGTCATACCTTTACGCTCCAGCCAGAAGATCACATTTGACTTGCCTGACATGGGGCCAATCTCAATGATCTGTTCCAGTCCGAAGTAGTGAGAGGGTACACCGGAGTAGACGGAATTTGCCAGTTCAATATCACCCTTTTTGAATGCCTTAATAACAGCCGCGGCATGTACTCCTGTCGCTGTACGAAAGGCATCTTCTCCCATCACCGGATAGTTGCGCGGGATCGGCACGCCCGTCGCTTCGGACACGGTCATGCAATATTCCTTTAACTTCGTGAGATCCTGCTCGGCCCAGGGCTCCACTTCCATTAGCTTCAGGTTCACCAGCATCTGGTCTATCTGCGTATTGCCCACTCGCTCCCCGATGCCAAGTGCTGTGCCGTGAACGCAGTCCGCGCCGGCCGCCAGGGCTGCCAGAGAATTGGCGACAGCCAGCCCACGATCAGAATGGCCATGCCAATCCACGCGGATTTTCTCTCCGGAAGGCTTCACCACTTCATCCAGGACAAAGCGGATCAGAGCATGCACGCCGCTGGGCGTCGCATGGCCCACGGTGTCACAAATTACGATTGCCGTTGCGCCACTATTAATGGCCGTGGAGTAAAGCCGTTTCACCGTCTCAGGATCGCAACGCGAAGTATCTTCGGTTACATACATCACTTCCAGACCCAGAGACTTTGCGTAAGTCACCGCTTTTTCCGTGGTCTGGAACAGAAAATCGTCTGTCCAGTTTTCCGTGAATCGCCGGATAGGGCTGGATCCCAGGAAGCACGCAACTTCAATCGGTATGCCGGCGCGCTGTGAAATTTCCGCCACCGGACGGATATCGTTCTCATGCGTGCGGGCTGCGCAGTTCGGCTTGATCTTCATCCGGCAGCCGGCAATTTCCCGTGCCAACAGCTCCACGTCCGCCACGGCGCGCGAACCAGCGCCGGGCAAGCCGATATCGGCAAAGTCGATTCCCAGGTCTTCCATCAGGTGCAGGATCTTGATCTTTTCTTCGACGGGCGGATCTTTTACTGAAGGCGACTGCAGGCCGTCGCGCAGGGACTCATCATCCAGCATTACGCGCTGTTTGGGCCCAGATTCGGTTCCGGGAAGGGTGTTCCAGTCGTAAATCAGGTGAGAGTGTTTCAACATTACTTTGTTAGGCCCCGCAGCCTCTAATCGGATTTTACGCCTAAAGAAGCCGCCGACGAAGATAGGATTTTGTGCTTTTCAGCCCTCCGCGCAGGCGGTTTATTAATCCTTTTGCGAACAGCAGCTCAATAAATCCACCCATCTGCTGCCCGAAAGCAGGGCCGTATCCATACCACCAGAGCTTTTTCATGCGCGGCATGCGGTCTGAATCCACGTATTTGGGCCACACCATTTCTTCCAGGCCAAAGCGGCCGTGGGTGCGGCCAATCCCGCTGGCCTTAATGCCGCCATGTGGAGCTTCGCTGATGCCAAAGCATGTGAGTACATCATTCACCATCACCGTCCCGGCCTGGACGCGCCGCGCCAGAGCTTCACCCCGTTTGCGGTCATTGGTAAAGATGCAGGCCGCCAGCCCGTATTCGGAATCGTTGGCCAGCGCCACCGCTTCGTCTTCAGTTTTGAAGCTGCAGACCGGCAGCACCGGACCAAACGTTTCTTCGCGCATGATCTTCATTGAATGGTCCACGTCAGCCAGGATGGTGGGCGAAAAAAAGTTTGGACCAAGCTCCGGCAGCGGCTTGCCGCCGGCCAGCAGGCGCCCGCCTCGGGCCACCGCGTCATCTATGTGGGATTGCACAATGCGCAACTGGCGTTCGTGGATCATGGGACCCATGTCAACTCCTGCATTGGGACCGTAGGCGCCCTCGCCGGGTGCCCCATCCTTTGCGCCATCGCGAATTTCTCCTTCGCCTGCCTCTTGGTGGCGCAAAGGGTGGGAAGAACTAGACTGTGGGTGGGAAGAAGAATCTATGCAGGAAGAACCGACCCTCAGTTTGTTTGTCTTCTCAACGCACTTCTTCAGAAAATTTTCATAAATTGTTTCCTGCACATAACAGCGCTCAATCGATAGGCACGTTTGCCCCGCATTCATGAACGCGCCCCACACTGCGGCGCTCGATGCCACATCAATATCGGCGTCTTCCAGCACGATCATCGGATCTTTGCCGCCAAGCTCCAGCACCACCGGTAGCAGTCGCGCGGCGGCGGCCTGGGCCACGCGTTTGCCGGTTGCCACGCTTCCGGTAAAAACAATTTTCTGCACGTTTGCCGCAAGCAGCGCTGCTCCGGCAGCGCCATCCCCGGTAATCACCTGGAGCAATTCCGGATCAAGCCCCGCGGCGCGCAAAAGCTTCTCCATCTCAAGAGAAGAATATGGCGTGAATTCAGATGGCTTAAGCACTACTGCGTTTCCGGTGGCGAGGGCGCTCAGCGTTTGGATCGACGGCAAACTAAAGGGATAATTCCAGGGGCTGATGATGCCCACAACGCCGTAGGGTTCGCGCAGCAGCGTGCCGCCTTTAAGCTTCATTACCGGGTTTCCGTGCGGCACCGGCTCAGGTTTTAAGAAAGCGGGCACATGGTTCTGGAGATACTTCACCGTGTCCAGCACCACCAGGATTTCTGTGGACAGCGCTTCCGCTTCCGGCTTGCCGGCTTCACGGCTGATCACGGCAGCCACTGAATCTTTTTGCTCGCATAACAGCTCGGCAAAGCGCGCCAGAATCTTTAATCGCTCGTGCACCGGCGTGGCCGCCCATCGCACTTGCGACGCCGCGGCTCTGGCCACAGCTTCTGCAATCTGATTCGCGCCGAGGTTCGGTAGCGTGCCGATAATTTCCTGTGTGGCGGGGTTGAGCACGGCAAACTGCGAGCCAACTTGGGCGTTTAAATCAAGCCCAGCAATTTCGGGTTTCGGGACAGCATTCATGGGAGTCGTGGATATTCTACGCCGACAGTCGGAAAACCTTAGCACGGAACAACAGGGATTACGCAGACCAGAAAGGGCCAGAGACTCGGGTAACTGAGGACATCTCGTGGGCCAAGCAAGAATTCCTTTTTGGGAATTGAAAGTAGGTGAAAGTTCCTTTTTTCTTGATGGAGCTCCTTATCTCACTGAAGATGATCGATATGCGGTGATGCGTTCTTTTAAAGTTCATTTTGAGTGACGCATCAGTTGCGTTGAATGAAAACAGAAAGGAAACTCATGGCAACGAAGAGAATGGCAGCTCAGGCAATTCGGTTTTGCATCTTAGCGGCGGTAATTCTTGTGTCGACGCTTCCAACTCGGCTATCGGCTGGCACCAAGACAAGTTTTGAATGTCCTCCAGAATGCTACGACGGAAGTAGTCCATTCCCCTGTTTCTGTCCTACTCCCCCTGACCCAGCCCCACCCGTGCGTTGAAGAAAGCACTCGCTCGCTTACGGGGTAGGAGATAAGGAAACATAAGGCCCTCTCGGCCTATGCGGGAACTCTACCCGGTGCCCATCCTTTCGTGTTCTTTGCGAAAGGATGGGCTTCATTGAATGCTTCGCTGCACTCGGCAATCGACGGTTTCTGCCCGGACAGGAAGAAGCTGGCGAAAGGCTAACCTCACAATGCTTCTAGGAGCAGCGGTTCGCAACTCGAAGAAATAATGCGGCAGCTCGGCCAGAGCGTGCCTACAAGCAGTCCTTTGATCACCCAATCACAAAAAGCATCGTTACCTCTCTATTTGCCCGCACAATCCTTCCGCCCAGTATCTGCCACGCTGGCAATGATCCATTTGCCATCCGTGTGAACAAGATTGAATAAATCCGTTCCGCAGTGGTCCACCTTGCCGTCTACCAGAAACTCAAATGGGGCCCACACCACGGCCAGATCGTTATCGATTCGCACCAGCGGATCGTGAATGCGCTCTTCAATCTGCGCCTTCCCGGGTTTGCCCACCATGTCGGCAAAAGCGTCAAACGTCATCTGCGTGGGTTTGCCGTCGCGCATCAGAACCATGCCGCCGCCAGGCAATAATGGTTTCTTCATTGCGGCGGCGTCGCGTTTCGCCATGGCGTCAAACATTGCTGTAATCGGAGCCAGTACAGCTTGCTCGTCGGGTGTTGCGGCGTGGAGAGAGTTGATGAGAAAGCCGGCGGCTGTTGCTGCGGCGAGAAACAAAATCAGGTGTGAGCGATAAAAGATCTTCATGGCCTGTGATTGTAACCGGACTTGCGCGTGAGCAGCAGGAACTTTCTACTTGCAAGGATGGAGATTGAAATAGCCGCTGATTACGGCACCCAAGATGAATGAAATCACAAAAATTATTCGCTCATTTTTGATCATTGTTGCAACTCGTTGGGGGACCTGCTCGACGTTTGTAAATTGTTGTACGGCTTTATCTTGCAGCTTTTGACAAAAGTAGAGCAAACAGGAACAAGCAATGGTGATGATTACCAACCAGACGCTATTAACCCCGTGATAATCCAAATAACCTGTTTTGAACAAATGAGCAAAAGTTTCAAACAAACTAACTAATATTCCAGAGAATATTCCGGGAACTGTTATCGTAGTAACAAACATGACCCGATTGATAACAAACCCAGACATTAGCCGAATATTTAAGGGTTCCCTTGACTCGGGACCTTGCTGCGCACTTGTAGCCATGAGGCGGAATTATAGTGGAAAAGCAATCGCAGCGAGCTAGCGCAATTTAGATTGAACGTCACCCTATCCTGAGAATAAGCATCAGCGGCATTGGGACTTGCTAAATAGAATGAGAGATATGAAGCAAGAGACAGTAGATAATTGGATCAATCAGGCTGAGAAAGTGCTGATGGCCGACGGATTTGGAAGGCACACTCAAGCGTATCATTTTGCCCTATCGTTCCTAACGATGTTTTATGGCCCCTCGAGCCTGCAGGTAAGGGCACTGTCAGATTCAGTCAATGCACCCCTTAAGCATGATAAAGGGACGGCATCTGCCATCCTTGCGTATAGCCACGGCGCAATTCGATCCGCCATCAACGAGATTCGCGCAGGTTTGGTTGTCGACATTAGGGCGCAGATTCAGGGTGAAATTTTGGGTGATCTGGTGATGTTTTCCAAAGACACCCTCAAATGAGAAGTCAGACTCTGCAATGCATGTTGCGGCTGTTCTCATTGCCGCAGCCCTTGAAGACGTGCTCAGACGGCTCGCTGCTGAAAAAGCCGGACTTGTCGGACGCCCTAAGCTGGAACAAGTCATAACAACTTTGAAAGATGCTGATCTTCTCAAAGGTGGAGAGATATCAACCGCAAACAGTTACCTGAAATTCCGCAATGATAGCCTTCATGCCGATTGGGCTCAGGTTCATCGGTTCCAAGTTGAAGGTTGTATCAGCTTCGTTGAATCGCTCTTGTTGAAACACTTCAGTTAGAGTTCCGCCAGGTGCCTCTCCTTCCGATTTTTGCGAAGCGTTCAAATCAGCAATAAGCAGTTAGAAATTGCAATTACATAATCTCGCAACTTGACAATGTCTGATAACTTTTTATTTTTTCATCCACCTATTGACTCCAATATCCGTTTCGCCTAATATACGCGCTGGTTCTCGCCGGGACCGGCAGCGGCGAACCGTCCTAAACAGGTAGTGAAAACAAACCTGTTAGCGATCCGGGTATCCCAAATGGAGGCGGGAAACCCAAAAAGGCCTGCATCCACGCGATCATAGCCGGCCCACCGTTTGGGCCACAGATTGTGTCGAGACACCAAAAATCGGGAAATCGCCGCGATCGCGCGACATCGCCGTCATCGGTGAATCC
>DASXJO010000724.1:0-3217 GCA_036497385.1 Candidatus Angelobacter sp.
CCGCCGCCAATGGTCAAGATGCCCAGCTTCTTCTGCTGCAACAGCGTTTCGGCAAAATAATTCAGGTCAAGAAACGGATCGTAGCGCAGCTGCGGCTTGCCTTCTCTGGCGCGCATGCGATTATTTAGCGCCACATCCAGACCCATCTCTGAATCGGTGAATGCCGGCACAAACACCGGGACATTCTTCTCATATGCCGATTTCAAAATCCCCCGTCCTTTGGCATGGTGCTTCAGGTGATCGCCTATCGCGCGGTTCAGCTTCCATGAACACATGATCTGCTGCGGGTCCCACTTGCCCAGCACTTCTTCCATCACCAGTTCAACGTGGTCCAGGTTCTGCTCCGGCTCCAGCGTGTCATACACGCGGTTGTAGCCTGCCTCATACAGCTCAACGTCGTTCATTCTGGGGTCATAACGATAGTGCTTGCAGCCCGTTGCCTCAACCAGGCCGTGCGCCATCAACGCGCCAGTGGAGACCACGGCGTTCACCAGTCCTTTATCGATCAAATCGCAGACGATCAGCCCCTGCTTGGCCACTGTCATGGCGCCGGCCAGCGTCATTACTACAAAGCAATCTTTATCGCGCGCCATCGCCTCCAGCACATCCACCGCTTCTCCAAGCTGGCGACCGGTAAATGCCGTGTCCGCCATGCCGCGCATCAGGTCGCTAATGTTTTTGGCTTTGGAAAGGTCCAGCGGAAATACCGGAGAGAGCTTATCCTGCACCGGATCGTGCAGCTTGCGGTCAATGCCTGTGCCTTCCTGCTTCTTGCTCAATGCTTCACCTCTGAGATTCGTGTGGTCGGGCAAACTTTAAAAACTAAACGGTGTGAGGCGCGGAGTCAAACGGAGACCTCCGTTTGGCTCCGGGTATCAGCATCTAGCGATGCGGTTGCGAGTCGCGGGCCTTTAGGCAGACGTTCATTGCCTCAGAAATAAATCTATTTGATATTCTTGAGATGTCTTGCAATTGCCAGAACTCCTGAGAGAATGATGCCCAACCCAGACATCTTTACCGTTGGCCTAATCCAGATGCACTGCTCTGCCGACCCCGACGACAATGTTCGGCGCGCGGTGGAAAAAGTCCGCTCCGCCGCCAAGCAGGGCGCGCAGATGGTCTGCCTGCCGGAGCTTTTCCGCACACAATACTTCTGCCAGCGTGAAGACGCAGCGCTCTTTGATTTAGCGGAGCCCATTCCCGGTCCCACGACGGAAGCTCTTTCGGCAGTCGCCCGCGAGACGAAAACCAGTGTTGTCGTTTCTTTATTTGAGCGGCGAGCGCGTGGACTCTACCACAATACCGCAGTGGTTCTTGATGCCGATGGCAGCACCAAGGGCCTCTATCGCAAGATGCACATTCCGGATGATCCCCTTTATTACGAAAAGTTTTACTTTACTCCGGGCGATCTTGGCTTTAAGGCCTTTGACACGGAATACGGACGCATGGGCGCTCTCGTCTGCTGGGACCAGTGGTATCCGGAAGGCGCGCGCCTCACGGCTTTGCAAGGGGCCAATATTCTTTTTTATCCGACTGCAATAGGCTGGCACCCAGACGAAAAAGCCGAGTTCGGCGCAGTGCAGCACGATGCCTGGCGGACTATCCAGCGGGCACACGCTATCGCCAATGGCGTTTTTGTGGGCGTCGTCAATCGAGTGGGCCATGAGTTCGGAGATATTCGCGGCAACCGCGCCGATGGTAAAGGCCTGGAATTCTGGGGCGGGTCTTTCCTCTGCGATCCTTTCGGAAGAATGATTGTGGAAGCTTCGCACGACAAGGAAGAAATCCTGATTGGGCAGTGCGATCTGAAGCAGCTTGAGGACATTCGCCGTAATTGGCCGTTCCTTCGTGACCGCCGCATTGATAGTTATGGCGGAATTACGCACAGGTTCCTGGACTGATGCCGCGCGCGAAAACGACCGCAGTCCGGCAGCCTGTGCCGCGCTCGCTAGGCTTCCGCATGCCTGCCGAATGGGAGCCGCATCAATCCACATGGCTGGCGTGGCCGCACAATCGTTCTGACTGGCCGGGAAAATTCGATGTCATCCCGTGGGTTTTTGCCGATATCATTCGCCATCTCGGCCGCCATGAGGAGGTAACCCTCATCGTGGCTTCGGCGCGCGAAAAGCAAACCGCGCGCGAGGTCCTGAAGCGCAGTCACGTTGATATCAAACGCGTGAAGTTTCATATCTGGTCGACCAACCGGATCTGGACACGCGATTCCGGTCCAATTTTCGTCAAGAACGAACAGGCTATCGCGCTTACGAACTGGCGCTTTAATGCATGGGCCAAATATCCTGACTGGAAGCATGACGATCAGCTTCCGGAGCGCATCGGCAAAAAGCTCAAGCTCCAGCAATTTACGCCCGTGATCGACCGCAACGGCAAGCCGCATCCCGTAGTGTTGGAAGGCGGCAGTATTGACGTGAACGGCCAGGGCCTGATGCTGAGCACGGAAGAATGCCTTCTTAGCAAAGTGCAGCAGCGCAACCCGGGACTCTCACAGCGCGACATGGAGCAGGTCTTTGCGGATTATATGGGAGTAGAAAAAGTAATATGGCTGGGTTGCGGCATCAAAGGCGACGACACCCACGGCCATGTCGACGACATCTCGCGCTTCGTCGCGGCGGATACCGTAGTCACCGTGGTCGAACGCAATAGGAGTGATGCTAATTACGAACCGCTGCAAGAAAACCTGCGCCGTCTCCGCGCCGCAACGGATCTTCAGGGGCGCAAGCTACAAATTGTGGAATTACCTCTTCCGCGTCCAGTTGTTTTTCGCGGACAACGCCTGCCTGCCAGCTACGCCAATTTTTATATCGCGAATGGCCTCGTGCTGGCGCCGACCTTCAATGATCCCAACGATCGTATCGCGCTGAACGTTCTGGCTGATCTGTTTCCCGATCGAGAAATTGTCGGCATTCACTGCGGAGATTTCATTTGGGGCCTGGGCGCTATTCATTGCATGACACAGCAGCAACCGGCGGCGAAGTAATTTCAGTCCGCTGCCGCCATAGCCTGACTTCCACGCACAAACAAAACTGCCCGCATGCATTGCATACGGGCAGCCGGTTAATAGATGAGCGGTGGTTATTTCTTTTTGCGACCAAAGAAGCCGGCAGCCAAAGAACCAAATCCCAGCAAGCCGAGTAACGGCAGCGGAGAAGCGGTCTGGGGCAGTTTCTGGCCTGAGTTTGCATTCGCATTCTGATCAGCC
>DASXJO010000725.1:0-1646 GCA_036497385.1 Candidatus Angelobacter sp.
ATGCCCGCTGGATTCGTCTTCCCCATGGAAAGTGATCCACCAGAACTGTGGCGAACGACTGCCGTGGATGGAGAAACATCGGACCCTAAAGATCAGCCGAGTACGACGCAACGAGGCGCTCATTTCCTGCAGGGAATCGCCAGGTTGAAACCGGGCGTATCACTGGAAAGTGCCCGTGAAGAACTGAACGTGATCGCGCGCAATCTGGCTGCACAATATCCCGATACGAACAAGAAATTTCCTGCTGCCACTGTCATTCCGGAGCTCGAACACCTGGTGGGCAGGAATCGTACGCAACTGGTGATCCTGTTGGTTTCGGTGGCCGTGGTCTTGTTGATTGCGTGTCTCAACGTTGCCAACCTGCTGTTGGTACGGGCCAGTGCGCGCGGCAAAGAGATTGCGCTGCGGGCCGCGCTGGGGGCAAGCCGCATCCGCGTTGTCCGACAGATGCTCACTGAGAGCATGGTGCTGGGACTCGCGGGCGCACTGCTGGCAATACCTCTAGCATTGTGGGCTCTCAAGCTGTTTATCAACCTGAATACCGATATGCGCCGCATCCAGGGAGCGGAACTTGATGGCACCGTGCTGGCTTTTACTGCCGCCATCACAGTTCTTACCAGCATCATCTTTGGTCTGGTTCCGGCGTTGCGGGCGTCCAGCCCCAACTTGAATGAATTTATGAAGGAAGGCCGAAGCACCACGGCGGGTGCTTCACATAACCGGCTGCGCGGAATGCTGGTGGTGGCTGAAACCACGTTGGGCCTTATGCTGCTGGTTGTCGCGGGCCTTCTGCTGCGTAGCTTCCACCGTATCCTTTCCGTCGATCCTGGAATGAACCCGCACAATGTGCTCACGCTAAATTTTGATTTGCCGGAGAAATCGTATTCTGAGCAACAGCAGATTGATTTTTACACTCAGCTTCTCTCTAGAATGCGAGCGCTTCCGGGAGTGGTTTCCGCGGCGGCCGTTACTCCGTTGCCATTGAGCGGGAGTAATTCCATTATCACCTTTGAAATTGAAGGACGTCCCGTACCCAAGGCCGAAGAACCATCGGCAGACATTAAGGTAGTTACTCCGGAATATTTCCATACATTCAACATTCCCATCAAGAGCGGTCGAGACTTTACTGACCACGATAATGACAAAGCTCCGGGTGTGGTCATCGTGAATGAAGCCTTTGCTACGCGCTTTTTTCCCAACGAGAATCCCATTGGCAAGCACATCACGCCGGGCGCTTCCAATCACGGTAAACCCCAGCCGCGAGAGATTGTCGGAATTGTCGGCAATGTCAAAAGCCAGAGGCTGGACGTGGAAGATCGGACCGAATACTACATTCCTGATACGCAACTGAATTTCGGTTCCATGACTGTCTGCCTGCGCACCAGCGTGGAGCCCCACAGCATTACTCCGTCTGTGCGCAACGTGGTGGCTTCCATGGATCGGGATTTGCCGATCTATGACATCAAAACCATGGACGAGTATCTGGCGGCCACATTGACTACGCCGCGTTTTCAATCCACGCTGCTGCAGGCGTTTGGCGGACTCGCGCTGCTGCTGACGGCCGTGGGCCTGTATGGCGTTATTTCCTATACAGTCGCCCAGCGCACCAGGGAAATCGGCGTCCGCATGACGCTGGGAGCTTCACG
>DASXJO010000726.1:0-2543 GCA_036497385.1 Candidatus Angelobacter sp.
AACTTGAATCGCGCGACGCCGGTCGGTTTCGTCAATGGCGCGTTTCATGGAGTCCGTCATTTTGTCGGCGTAAAGAATGGCGCGGCCTTCAAGGTTGCGTGCGCAGCGGCCAATCGTCTGAATCAGCGAACCGGCGGAACGCAGGAAGCCTTCTTTATCGGCGTCGAGAATCGCTACCAGTGAAACTTCAGGCAGGTCCAAACCTTCGCGCAGCAGATTGATTCCGATCAGCACGTCATACTCACCCTTGCGCAGGTCGCGCAGCAGTTTAATTCGCTCCAGGGTTTCGATTTCCGAGTGCATGTAGCGGCAGCGCACTCCAACCTCGACGTAATATTCGGCGAGATCCTCCGACATGCGCTTTGTCAACGTCGTAACCAGAACTCGCTCCCCTTTGCTGACACGGTCACGAATCTCGTGCAGAAGATCGTCAATCTGGCCTTTGACCGGGCGGATCTCCACCGGAGGATCAACCAAACCTGTAGGACGAATAATTTGTTCCACTACCACGCCGGCAGATTTCGTTAGTTCATATGGGCCAGGCGTTGCGGAAACGTAGATAATCTGGTTGCTGCGCTCTTCAAATTCTTCGAACTTGAGCGGTCGGTTATCCAGCGCCGAGGGCAGGCGGAAACCATACTGCACCAGGTTTTCTTTGCGTGATCTGTCGCCGTGCCACATGCCGTGTAACTGCGGAACTGTCTGGTGCGACTCGTCAATAAACATGATGAAGTCACGAGGCACATAATCCAGCAGAGTCGGCGGCGGCTCTCCGGGTTTGCGTCCGCTAAAGTGGCGCGAGTAATTCTCAATGCCGTGGCAGTAGCCCACGGATTTCATCATCTCCAGGTCAAAGCGAGTGCGCTGATGTACGCGCTGCGACTCCACCAGGCGGCCATCTTTCAACAACACATCTTCCCACCACGCCAGCTCTTCCAGAATAGTGCCAATAGCCTGGTTCTTGGTGGTGTTCGACATTACATAATGGCTCTTGGGATAAATCGGCAGGCGAGTGTACTTCTGTTTTACAGTGCCGAACAGCGGATCGATCTGCGAAAGCGAATCCACTTCGTCGCCAAATAGCTCGATTCGATAGGCGTTGTCGTCATAAGTGGGGAAGACTTCAATCACGTCACCGCGAACGCGGAACGTCCCGCGCTTGAAATCCACGTCATTGCGTTCGTAAAGAATCTCCACCAGCTTGCTAAAGATGTCCTGCCGCTTGATCTTTTGCCCTTTTTCCAGAAACAGAAGCATGCCGTAGTAGGCTTCCGGCGATCCCAGGCCGTAAATGCAACTCACCGATGCCACGATGACGCAGTCACGGCGCTCAAAGAGAGACCGCGTGGCGGAAAGGCGCAGCTTGTCCAACTCGTCATTGATGGTGGCTTCTTTTTCGATATAAACGTCGCCGGCGGGAATGTAGGCCTCCGGCTGGTAGTAGTCATAATAAGAGACGAAGTATTCGACGGCATTCGCCGGAAAGAACTGCTTGAATTCGTGATAAAGCTGCGCTGCAAGAGTTTTGTTGTGGGCCAGCACCAGCGCCGGGCGATTGAGCTGCTCAATCACTTTGGCCATGGTGTAAGTTTTGCCTGAGCCGGTTACCCCAAGCAGAACCTGGTGCTTTTCTCCGGCATAAATGCCGCGGGTAAGCTCTTCAATGGCGTTGGGCTGGTCGCCTTTGGGCTTGTAATCGGATGCTAAGCGAAAATCCATGTAAAAACCTAATCCTCACCACGGAGGCACGGAGACACGGAGAAAAAGCAAGGAGGGAACAATGCCTTGCCGATCCTATCGATGAATCTGCCGGAAGCCTTGCAAGATGCAATCTTGGGCCGTGCAAATCTCTCTATCGTGACATGGAAGGGCGCTTCCGGGCAAATGCTTCTTTGGAGCACTTCCGATCAGTGGCTTCAGTGTTGATTCAATGGTAAAAGATTCTTGTTGATTGCTAATTGCCAACCGCCACTTGCTTGTCTTCAGTCGGCTTGATTGATTTCATCTGGGGCTGGCCCGCCGGATTCGAAAACTCCAGCGCTTCGTCGTCAACGCGGGTCCATTTCAGGCTGATGGTATCGCGGAAATAGTTCTGATAAACGCGCCATGGCTTCTTCTGTCCCTGCTTGGGCCAGCTGGCCAGCGCGCGCTGTATGTAGCCGGAACTAAAATTTTCGACGAAAGGCGCGACAGCGCTTTCGCCCATCGGATTGGGAGTCACTTGGCGGACGCCCTTTCGATCCATGAAATTCAAAAGCCTGCAAACATAATTGCAGATCAGGTCGGCCTTGAGCGTCCATGAAGCATTGATGTAGCCAAATACAGATGCAAAGTTCGGCACACCGGACATCATTACGCCCTTATAAGCCAGCACTTGGCTGGAATCCACGGGTTGTTTGTCAACCGTGAGTTCCATTCCGCCAAATGCCTGCATTGCCAGACCGGTAGCCGTCACGATGATATCGGCCTCAAGCTCTTTGCCTGATTTGAGCAGAATGCCTTTCTCCGTGAAGGTCTCAATCTGGTCGGTCACCACGCTGGCG
>DASXJO010000727.1:0-5666 GCA_036497385.1 Candidatus Angelobacter sp.
TCGTTCTTTGTCTTTTTGAGCGCCAGCTTGGCGGTGTCGATGTCGATCTGGTCAGCAGCCGTGACCACTCCAACAATCTGCGGATCGGATATCTTGGCGCTGCCTCCGCTGCTCTTGTCTTTATCTTTATCTTGCGCGAACACAGAAGAACCTACAGCGAAAAGTAACGCCATGGCTCCTACTGCTAGATTTTTCTTCAAATTCATTTACTTACCTCCCTTTCTGGATGTGGACGTAAAAATCGTGCCCTACTGATAAATAGAGGAGATAGGAGCCGAATTGGTTACACGCCAGGGGAATTCTAGTTGCTTTCTTGGAAGGCGAATCCCTGGAGAATCAAGAAATTGCCAAGATAAACGAATACCTGCAAAAAAAGCGCAAGCCTTCTTCGGCCTGCGCTCTTTTGTTCAGCGGAGGAAAAGTTTATCTCTGTGAGCTGCTGTTTCTAGCGCTGTTAAACGTATTGCGTGCGGCGCGATCATTCTTCAGCGCTTCCCAGACAGCGGTACCGCCGCCGCCCAGCAGTGCGCCGCCGATCATGCCATCATGACAATTGCAGCCCAGCCAGCCGATTCCAGACCCCAGCACAGTATTGGATCCGATCATGGCCCAGTCGCGGAACTGGCCAAGCGTGGCGCGGTGCGTGTGTAAAAACCACGTGCTGGCGCCGCCGCTGCCGATCATCATCAGCTTTAACGGCGTCTTTTCGCCGGGCAGAATGTAACCCAGACCTGCGCCTACTGCCGCTCCGCCAGCGACTGAGAAAATATATTTATGGTATTGCGGGCTGATCCCGCGGAGATCGCGCTTATCAACGTCACGATTACGTTGCGCGTGTGACATCAATGGAAAAAGAAACCCAAGAAAAAGTAAAAGCACCCAGAACTTTTTATGCAGCATGTGAAGTGGCTCCCCAAGGCGTTAGTGCGGAAATACCGCGTAATTGCTGGATAAGATGAACCACTTTCAAAAAGAGATGTTCCAACTATGAAGCAGCTTGCGAAATAGGCGCTGCTCAGGAGAGAGCAGCAGAATCGGGTGACGGCGTTCTCAAACTGCAGCTTGCGAGCGATGGTCCTTGCGTAGCATACGCAGAAAAAGCAGCAGCGCGCCTATCACGATTGCGCTATCGGCAACGTTGAAAGGCGGCCAGTGATGGGCTCCAATGTAGAAATCCAGAAAGTCCGTGACCTTGCCGTCAGAGACTCGGTCCCAGAGATTGCCAACTGCCCCGCCTAGAATCAGAGAGAGCGCCAGAGTTCCGGAGTGGAACACGCTACGGTCTTTCCAGAGCAGAACAGAGACTACGGCCAGAGCTGCCACAGAGAAACCAATCAGTAGAGTAGTCCGGAACGGAGAAGGGGAATCGGCGAAGAGGCTGAAGGCAGCGCCGGTGTTTTCCAGATGAGTGAGGCGAAAAAATCCAGGAATGATGTTGACTGCGTCTTCCAGGGGAATAGTCTGTGCGATTGCCCACTTGGTAAGCCGGTCCAGCAGCAGCACGGCAAGTGCGATCAGCAGTGGGCGCTTGGGCATGGGTTATCTTACTGGGTTGCCACTTTCTCTTCCCGTGGCTTCTCCTCTTGGGGGGTGAGAAAGATTTCGCTCAGCAGCAGGAGAGCGCCAACAACAATGGCGCTATCGGCGATATTGAACGCCGGCCAGTGATGCGAGCCAACATAAAAATCGATAAAGTCAATCACGCGCCCGCTAGTCACGCGGTCCCACAAGTTGCCGAGCGCGCCGCCAAAGACCAGGGAGAGAGCGATGGCGGTGGTATTCAGGGCGTTACCGTTCTTCCAGAGCAGGGCAGAGACTACGGCCAGAGCCGCCAGAGAAAACAGGATGAGCATGGCCACTCGCCACTCAGAAGGGGATTCAGCGAACAGGCCAAAGGCAGCACCTTGGTTTTGAACATGGGTCAGGCGGAACATCCCGGGAACAATGTCAATGCTGTCATGCAGGGTAATTTTCTGCGACACCAGCCACTTCGTCATCCGGTCACAGAGGACGATGAGAGCGGCAATCATGATGTGGTACTTCCGCATTGTCTCCATTAGACGCTCATAGCTGCCCCGCGATGCAGGGCTCCCCACTCAACTTACCAATTCTTTTTCAATTTCCGCCAATGCCTCGCTGCATCGTTCGCAGACTGTTGGATAACGCTCATTTTCTCCGACATGAGTAGAATAATTCCAGCAGCGATCACACTTTTGCCCAGGCGCTTTCTGTATAAATACGTGCAAAGGCGTGTTGCCGTTCCCGCCCGCGCTGGGTTTTACTTCAACTCCGGAGACGATCAGCAGAAAACGCAGATCGTTGCGATAGCGCTGCAGCAGGGGAACAAGTTCGCTCGGGGCAGAGATGGTGACAACCGCTTCCAGGGCGCTGCCAATGATTTTTTCCTGGCGAGCGACTTCCAGAGCTTTTAAAGCAGCGTCCCGCACCTTCATCAAGGTCTCAAAGTCTTTCCAGAGAGCCTGACCGCTGGCGGGGTCATTTACGCTTCCGGTGATCTCGTCTGCTTTGGGAAAGTGGGCCAGATGCACGCTTTCTTCGCGGCCGGCAATGGCGGGCAGGAATGACCAGATTTCGTCGGCAGTAAAGCTCATGATGGGAGCCACCAGACGCACCAGTGCTTCCGCAATGCGCCACGTCGCGGTCTGGGCAGAACGCCGCGCGTGCGAGTTGGGCGCAGAGGTATAAAGACGATCCTTGACCACGTCAATAAAGCCGGTGCTCAGGTCCACGGCAAATTCGTTCACCAGATGATAGATGCGGTGAAACTCGAAGCTTTCATAATAGCCGCGCACGCGATCCGCCAATTCGGCGGTCCGCAGCAGCCAATATTTGTCGAGGGCCTGGAGGTCGTCAAACTTGACCGGGTGCTGCGTGGGATTAAAATCCGGCAAATTGCTGAGCAGATACTTGAATGTGTTGCGGACTTTACGATAATTTTCCGCGACCTGCTTCATCAGGTCTTCTGAGACTGTGACATCTTCCTGAAAATCGACGGAGGCGACCCACAGCCGGATGATCTCCCCGCCTAGCTTCTTGGCAATCTCAACGGGATCAATTCCATTGCCCAGAGACTTGGATGTGGCCCTGCCCTGCGGATCAAGCGTCCAGCCGTTGGTGGCCACAGCGCGGTACGGCGCGTGACCTCGGGTGCCTACAGCGACGAGCAGGGAAGAGTGAAACCATCCGCGATACTGGTCTCCGCCTTCAAGGTAGAGGTCGGCGGGCCAGGGCAGATCGGGCTCATGGCCAAGCACAGCGGCATGGCTGGAACCAGACTCAAACCATACGTCGATAATGTCAGTCTCTTTGCGGAAAGCCGTGCCGCCGCAGCCAGGACATTTGGTCCGTTCGGGCAGAATGTCTTTGGCTTCTTTGGTGTACCAGGCGTCCGCGCCTTCTCGCGCAAAAAGATCAACCACCGCGCTGTGCGATTCCTTTGATTCCAGAAGCTTGCCGCAGCCTTCGCAAAAAAACACGGCGATAGGAACTCCCCAGACGCGCTGGCGAGAGATGCACCAATCCGGGCGGGTAGCGATCATGTTGCTGATCCGCTCTTCACCCCATGCTGGAATCCACTTTACTTTCTTTATCTCATCCAGCGAACGCTGGCGGAGCGTGCTGCCGTCTACTGGCGATTCCATGGAGATGAACCACTGCTCAGTGGCGCGGAAGATTACGGGATTGTGGCAGCGCCAGCAATGCGGATACGAGTGATCGATTTTAGCTTCCGCCATCAACACGCCGCGGGCTTTTAGCAATTCGATGATCGGCTGGTTGGCCTGAAAAACTGTCTTACCTTCGTATTCGGCCAGACCGTTTTGCAGATGGCCGGCTTCGTCCACATTGGTGCGCTGATCCAGCTTGTACTTCGTGCCGGTATAGAAGTCGTCCGCCCCGTGCGAAGGCGCTGTATGCACCGCGCCTGTGCCTTGATCCGTGGTGACGTAGTTTGCCAGCACGCCGAGGATCGAGCGATCGAGAAATGGATGGGCGAAGGTCGCGAATTCCATTTGGCGGCCAGGAAACCGAGCCACGACAAACGCGCCTTCCAGCTTGCAGGCGTCAATAGTCGCTTTGGCGAGAGCATCCGCGACTATATACAGCTCGCCGTTACGCTCAAGCGCGACGTATTCGAGATCCGGATGAAACGCCACAGCCATGGAGGCGGGAAGCGTCCAGGGCGTGGTGGTCCAGATAATGGTTGAAACTTTTTTGCCGGCCAGTGCCGGATCGATCTTTGCGGGATCGCTGGTGAGCCGGTACTTCACCCATACGCTAGGGCTGGTGTGATTGGAGTATTCGATCTCGGCCTCGGCCAGCGCAGTTTTATCGTGAATGCACCAATACACCGGACGCAGGCCTTTATAGACCGCGCCATTTTCCATAAAGTCAAACAACTGGCGGACGATCACAGACTCATACTGCGGAGTCATGGTGGAATACGGATGATCCCAGCGGCCAAGAATGCCGAGCCTCTTGAACTGGTCACGCTGGATATTGAGAAACTTTTCCGCGTAGGCACGGCATTCGCGACGCACGGCGATGGCCGGTATCTCCAGCTTCTTGCGGCCAAGCTTTTCATCCACTTTGATTTCGATTGGCAGCCCATGGCAATCCCAGCCGGGAACGTAAGGTGAATCGAAACCCGCCATGGTCTTGGACTTAACCACAAAATCTTTCAGGCATTTGTTGAGAGCATGGCCTTCATGGATGGCGCCGTTTGCGTACGGAGGCCCGTCATGCAGGACGTAACTGGGCGCGCCGCGCCGAGACTCGCGGATCTTCCGGTAAATATCCATCTTCTCCCAGCGCTCAAGCCATTTGGGCTCGTTCTGAGGCAGGTTCGCCTTCATGGAGAAGTCGGTTTTAGGAAGATTCAGGGTCTTCTTAAGTTCAAGCGGCGGCCGCATTTTCACTCCGAATGGGTTAATTGTTCATTATAAACAGTCAGAGTTATGGGTGGCCTGCCGACGCGAAAGACCACGGCGATCACGCGCGTGGGACTCTTAATCCCAGGGCCATGATGGTGATTGTGCTTTTTCTGCCATGCCGGGGCATGAAGAATCGGGCAGAAAATTCCATGGAGCGGGGCACTATTTTGTAGGAGGCTTCGCCATCAACGCAGGGATTGCGATCTGTCAGGAAGTTTTCCTGAGATGGACCACCTAATCGGCTGACGGCGCTCTTTATCTCAAAGAAAGCAGCGGATGTCCCAGCGCCGCCTGCACGAAAGTTGCTCCCACAGCGAAACTAACAGCCAAGGCCAATGCACCGGCGGCAATTCTGCGGTGCTTTACCGGCAGAATCGGTGACATCTGCGCCAGAATGTAAGCGAACAGCGGCACAATTTGAATAGCGTGGATGGCGATGAAATGGGCAATGCGCAGATCGCCGCCGATGACGCTCCAGTTTACAAAAGGAAGCCCGGCCCCGCCGTCGGCCGCGCCAACAGTATGCGAACCGCGCGCCAGCATATATCCGCCGATAGCGTTGCCAGCTAAAAAGATCATGATGCTGTAGCGAATGGCCGAAACCATGGGCCAATCGATCTTGTCCGGGTGCACACGATTGGCACAGAACAGCGCCAGCATCCAACATATGATCGCTGTATTTACCATGACCATGCTGTTGGTCACTTGGGCAAG
>DASXJO010000728.1:0-2299 GCA_036497385.1 Candidatus Angelobacter sp.
GACTGCCATCGCAGCGCAAAAATAAAAGTCAGCACCGTGGCAATACAGGTGCCCACAATACGCAACGGCCCTGTCTGATGAAGCCAGTCATCATAGATCAGCCACTGCGCCAGCAGCGATCCGGCCAGCACGGAGCCGGCCACTGCGGTCGAAAAGACGACAATCTTGGCCCGCGACCATATGGGGCGAGCCGAATGGGTTTTCTTCATAAAATGGAGAGGAACGATGAAATGATTCTAACAATGCCACCACCAGCGGGAAAGCTGTGCATTTCCTTCATTTCCCCCTTTGACCAAATCCTTCCTTCCGCTTCCTCCTCTCCTCCGTGGTTTCAAGGATTTTGGTTCCCGATGGACCGATCTCGCGATGGTCCGATGACCCGATTCCTTTGTGTTCCTTGGTTGTCCTTTGTGATTAAAGGTTTTTCTTTTTCCGATCAGCGTGATCAGCGTTCATCAGCGGTAAGGTTTTGCGCTTGGTTTCGGAAGCAAGTTGAGGCATGATATCCATCCTATGCAAACCCTCAACGTCGGCGCCGGCCGTACAGACCAGGAATATCAGGCGGCTGAAGACTCGCGCCGCGCTGAACTCCGTAGTGACGTGCAAACCTATGGCATGTATTTTTTCATTGCCGCCGGGCTTGCCGGCCTCGGGACGGGGCTGCTTCCCATCCGGCTCTTTGCCTTCGTCAACATCGGATTTATTGACCTTCTTACGTTCTACGGAGGAGAGCTGATCAGGACTAATCCCCTGCTCCTGCGTGCCCCGGCAGCACTATGGGTCGGCGCGCTGGTCGGCTTGGGCTTTGGTGCTCGCAAAGGCCAGCGCTGGGCTTTCTTGGCCGGCCTGATTCTCTATGCAGCGGACATGCTGCCCCTCATCGTTATGTTTTCTATCTGGTCCTTCGGCATTCATGGCTTCTTCGTCTTTCAATGGTTCAAGGGACAAAGGGCCTTGGGCGAGCTCAATGAAATACCACAAGCTAAAGCAGTAGCCGCAGCGAGCTAGAGGCATATCTTCGTTCTGGTTGGTGTCATCGTGGTTCATCCAGCGGCAAGATTTTGATGTGATTTTCCCGACGTTCCTCCGCTCCTCCTCTCCTCCGTGTTTCAAAGATTTTGTTCTCTTCGCCTCACTCTTTTCTGTGGTTCTCATCCGCGCGAATTCGGAGCCTCACTTCTGCATCATCTCTCTCCCATTCTGGGAATTGCAACCTGAAAATTCCAGCTGAAACATTGAAGCAGAAAACGATTCTTTTTAAGCTCATGGGTGGTTGTTCGTAATTGGTTCCCATCTGTTCAAAGAAAATCATTTCGCAAAAAAGGAGCAAATCATGTTGGAGCAAAACACGTCTAACCGGGTGCTGAATCGTAGGGGCGCCCGCGAGTTGTCGCCTGAAGAAGTACAGCACGTTGCAGGTGGAACCACTGGATGCCATGGTACTTCGCTTCACAAGAATGGCCCCATCGTGGATGTTGCCTGCGATCCCGCCTGATAAGCAGGGCCGCAGCCATAGAACCTAAAAACAGTTGCAATAAATTCATACAAGGAGAAAATCATGTCGAAAAAACCGGGCAATCGAGTACTCAGCCGCCAGTTGGCTCGCGACTTAACGCCGCAGGAGCTTGAGACCATCACTGGCGGATTTTTCACAAGTCCGCACAGAGACGTAACCACCACATTCTGCACGCTCGCCTCAGATGGCGACGACGATTAGACATCCCCAAGGGCCGCTGTCGATTGGCGGCGGCCCTTCTACCAGCTGCCCAGCGTATCTTTGAAATCAGAGGAGAATCCGCATGAAGGTCATCATTTTTGCCTATGCCAAAGAGAACCACACAGCGCCTGTGAAATGGGCGTTGGAACAAGCTGGATATGAAGTGGCTTGCTGGGGCGGGCTTTCATGGACAGAGCAGCAACAAGCCTCTCTGCTGCTGAATGCGCAGTCAAAGATGACCTTGGGACCATTCACCGTGGGGCCGGGCGACGCAATCTGGATCCGCCGTCCTGATGTGCCGACGCACAATCCCAATGTATCGAAGGCCGACAGAAAATTTGCCGAACAAGAGTATCGCGCCTTCTACCACTCCATTGCATACACCTTGGAAACTCTTCCCGTCTGGTGCATCAACAAGTTTTCAGCGGCGCGTTTTATCCACAACAAAGCCGTGCAATTGAATCTGGCCCGCGGCTGCGGCTTGCGCGTTCCTGAAACTCTGCTGTCCAATGCGCCCGGCCCTATTCGGGAGTTCGTCGCCCATAATCCCAACAAGACCATCGGCAAGGGATTCAGCCCTCA
>DASXJO010000729.1:0-5505 GCA_036497385.1 Candidatus Angelobacter sp.
TGTTCGCGTTCAATCTTCTGCGCTGCCTGCAACGCGCGCGGAACGGTAGCACCGTAAGTAATTACCGTGAGGTCTTTGCCTTCTTTCACGATTCTTGCCTTGCCAAACGGAACCATGTAGTCGGGGCCGGGATACGGTGCACGGCCAAAAGTTTCACGATAGAGGCGTTTGTGTTCCAGGAAAATTACTGGATCGTCACAGCGAATCGCCGTGCGCAGCAGTCCGTTCGCATCCAGCGCGTTCGAGGGGAAACACACCCGTAGTCCGGGATTATGCGTAAACAGGCTTTCTCCGCACTGTGAGTGATACACCGCGCCACCGGTAAGATATCCGCCAATGGCCACGCGGATCACCGCCGGGCAGGAGAAGTTCCCATTTGAACGCCAGCGGATCACAGATAATTCGTTGCGAATCTGGTGATACGCAGGCCAGATGTAGTCAAAGAACTGAATCTCGACCACCGGTTTCAATCCGCGAGTGGCCATGCCAATGGCGCGGCCCACAATGTTCGCTTCCGCCAAAGGAGAATTGAAAACGCGTTCGCCGCCAAACTCCATCTGCAAGCCGGAAGTCAGCTTGAATACGCCTCCCTTGCCTTTGATCTGTTTTTCCTTGAGATATTCTTCACGGCTGCAATCTGCTACGTCCTCACCAAACACCACAATGCGATCATCGCGGCGCATCTCGTCCTTGAGGCATGCATTGATCAGGTCGGCCATTGTCTTGTCCCCGCCTTGGGGCTGCGGATCAGCCGCCATCTTGCTGGGATCAAGATCGTGAGAATAAACATGTTTGTATATCGAGTCGGGGCTAGGAAATGCGGCCTTCAAAGCATGGTCCGCAGCGGCTTCTATTTCCTGGTCTACGGACTTTTCCAGCTTGTTCACGCTGGCTTCATCCAAAATATTCTCGCGTATCAGAAACATCTGCAGACGGGTTACCGGGTCGCGCTTTGCGTCTTTCTCGCGCTCTATGTCAGGACGGTAGAGCCTCTCGTCATCGGAAAGCGAATGCGAATACGGACGCGTCACGTGTCCGTGCACCATCGCTGGGCCTTGCCCTGAGCGAATGTAATCCACGGCGCGTTTGCAAGCGGCGTAGGAAGCTACTACGTCAGTACCATCACATTCTTCCAACAGCAGGTTGGGGAAATTGCTGACCAGCTTCGAGACGCTTCCGCCCGCAGTCTGCACTTCCACAGGAACCGATATCGCATAGCCGTTATCTTCAATCAAGAATAGTACAGGCAGCTTAAGATTGCAGGCTGAATTCATGGCTTCCCAGAACTCGCCTTCGCTGGTGGTGCCGTCGCCTGCGGAGACATAAACCACTTCGTCGCCGTGGAACGTTACATCCTTAAACTGACGGTAATCGCCGTCATGCTTCTTTGCGGCCTCAGGATGGCCGCTGAAATAGCGGCCCGCTTCAGCGCATCCCACTGCTTGCAGAAATTGCGTACCCGTGGGCGAGGACTGGGTCACGATATTCAGCTTTTTGTGTCCCCAATGTGATGGCATTTGCCGCCCGCCGGACGCGGGATCGTCGGCAGCGCCCACGCCTTCAAGAAATTGCTCATATGGCGTCATGCCCAATGAAAGGCAGAGCGCCCGGTCGCGATAATACGGATAAAACCAGTCATACCCCGCTTTGAGATTCATCCCCGCTGCCACCGTCAAGGCTTCATGTCCCGCGCCTGATATTTGAAAGAAAAGCTTCTGCTGATTCTTCAGCACCTTTTCCTTGTCATCCAGCCGGCGCGAAAGGTACATAAGCCGGTAAATCTCCACCAGTTGCTGGCGTGTGAGCCCTTCATAATTTTTGTCGGCTTTCGCCGGCATCTCGGCCACTGCGGAGGCGTTCTTCTTGGAGTCAATCTTGGTTACAGCCATGGGTCTCCTATAACAATACGGGCGGGTTTGGGCTTACTCAGGTGTACCTTCCATTTTAAATGCTAAGGTGTTTACCGGGATATACTGAAAATGGATGATTCGCAAAAATCGCCCTATCCCGGGCCATACCGCCAAGCTGCTTATTTTCGATCTCGACGGAACGCTCATTGACTCCCGTGAAGACCTGGCCAACTCCATCAATGCCATGTTGATTCACTTTGGCAAGAAGGAGCTGCCTCATGAAGTTATCGCCAGCTATATTGGCGACGGCGCGCCCATGCTGGTCCGCCGCTCGCTGGGCGATCCTGACGATGAAAACTATGTCCAGGACGCGGTGCTTTACTTTATGAGCTGGTATCGTGCGCACAAGCTCGATAACACTTACGTTTATGAAGGCGTGAAGGAAGCGCTTTCTGCCATCCAGAAAAGCCGTGATGGGCAGCCGTTGAAGATGGCCGTCCTCAGCAATAAACCTGTAGGGCCTTCGCGGGCGATTGTTGAAGCGCTTGGGCTTGGACGGTATTTCTTCCAGATTTACGGTGGCAACAGCTTCCATACCAAAAAGCCCGATCCCACAGGCGTCCAAGCCCTGCTGGAAGAAGCTGGGGCGGTGGAGGAAGAAACGGTCATCATCGGCGACTCAGACATTGACGTGCTTACCGCCCGCAACTCCGGAATTTATTCCGTCGGGGTAACTTATGGCTTGGCGCCGCATACGCTTCAAGACGCTCAGCCCGATGTTCTGATCGATCATCCACGCGAATTAGCGGACGTACTGGGAAATCGGGAGCAGTGCAGGCTCGAGTTTCAAGCCGATTAATATGGCTTGATACAAGTAATCGTCCCCACGCGACGGGCTTGCAACGATCGGTGGATCCGTTCCGATCAGTGTCATCCGTGTTAATCAGTGGTGAGGTCTTGGGTTCTGTCTTTTCTTCACGAACGTCTCGCTTTCTTCTTTCGTTTAGCCAGCTCTTTTCTCCGCTCTTCGGCTTTTATAAATACGTCATCCGGATCGCTGAGTTCTTTTTCCCGCGCCTGCCTGATTTTGCCATAGCGGTTCCAGTCTTCCAGCTCTGTGCCATGCAGTATCTCCAACAGCTCCTGATTGATTTCCGCTTGTAGCTCCTGCGTAAATCCTTGGAAATTGCGCAGAGATTTGGACGGGAAAAATCTCGTCGCTTCCAGCGTTTGGCAATGCGCCACAATGGCCGCAAATGAACGGTTCAGCCGGTAAAGGGTGTGATAAAGCTCAACTTTTTTGGTAACGTCGAATGTAGCCATGTTGCCTGTTCTCCTATTGGATAAGGCGATTTGGTCAGGGCTGCGTCAGTGTTAACGCACCGGCGCAGTCTGCTTATTAGGCTTATACACGCAAATAATTAGCGAAAGCAATAGAAAAACAAATTATTTTTGAGGATATCTCGAAAGGACAAGGGTTCCACTTAATATTTTAAAGCCAATCACATCTTTGAAGCGGTTCGGCACCCACGGAAAGTAAAGCGCAAAGCGATGCCGATGGTATTCTTCTCAAGATCCCCACGGAACCCCTCCACGGGGTGTAATTGCGGTTTTAGGAACGCGGATGCCGGTTGAGGACATCGTCTCCAATTACGAGCACGGGGATTCCAGTCAGCGAGATCTCGACGAAGTTTCAGGTTCCTGCCCGATTATCAAGGAGTTGCTGAGCTACGTGGAAAGCGCCATGCGCTTGCGCGTCCTGTTTGAAAGCAACGCGCAAAGTCCTTTTAAGTAGTCCTTCGAACGCGGATTCTGTCCTGACGCAGGATCACAATAGCTCCTTGCGTTAAATCCTCCGTAAAACTGGGCAGATTGGCCAGCAATAGCTCGGCTTGCATTTCCGGTCGGCGGGGAGATGGATGCCGAAAGATGACTATCGAGGGAAGTTTTTGCCGACGAAAGGTCAAGAGAGTACCGAAGTCAGTGTCCGCGGAAACGATGATCCGATCTCTTCATCGTTTGCCCGTGCTAAGTTACGGTCGCGGACGTGAATGGCATCATGGGTTGCCGCTTGCAGAAGCTTCGCTAGTTCCGGCGAAAGCGCGTTATCGATCAGGAACTTCATCCGTTCAAATGCAGCGGTAGTTCCCGCTCACGAACTGCTTCCGCGGCAAAACGCAGCGCTTCCCGAATGTCCTCGGCTTCAAGATCGGGGTAAGCTTTTAGAATCTCTGGCGCTTCCATACCTTCAGCCACCATATCCAGGATTGTCGCCACCGGTATTCTCAGCGCCCGAATGCAGGGCACACCGCCCATCTGTTGCGGATTGATCGTGATTCGGCTGAATTGCACTTTTGTGTCCTGTAAAACTGCTGCCATTATACGCCGTCCATGAAACACCCTTGGAAACAGTAAGTTAGGCAACCAACCGGGGTATTGAAATATACCGCCTCTATTCCGTGCGAATCAGTGTTATCGGTGGAATCAGCGGTAAGTGCGTCCCTCCCTTGTGGTATGTTCTTTCGTACCCACCGAACGGCATTGGAGCAGCTTTGTCCACCACCCCGGAACACTTTGACGTTTTGATCATTGGCGCGGGCCTTTCCGGCATTGACGCTGCTCATCACCTGCTGAAATTCTGCCCGAAAAAGAGCTACGTGATCCTGGAGCAGCGGGAGCGCATTGGAGGCACTTGGGACCTGTTCCGCTATCCCGGCATCCGGTCCGACTCTGACATGCTCACCATGGGCTACTCATTCCGGCCATGGACGCACCCAAAAGCTATCTCGCCGGGCGAGGACATACGCGAATACATTACCGCCACGGCCCGCGACGAAGGCATTGACCGGAACATCCGCTTCCGGCACCAGATCAAGCGAGCGTCATGGTCATCGGAAGATGCGAAGTGGACAGTAGAGTCCGTCAAACAGTCGTCTGGCTCTGAAAAAAATGACCTCCGCGAAGAAGCCGTAACCCTGACCTGCAACTTCTTGTTCTGCTGCGCGGGCTACTACCGGTATTCCGCCGGATATCTACCGGAATTTTCAAATGCCGCCCACTTCAAAGGACAGATGATTCATCCGCAGGCATGGCCTCAGGACCTCAATTACGCGGGAAAGCGCGTTGTGATCATCGGCAGCGGAGCAACAGCAGTGACACTCTTGCCTGCAATTGCCAAGACCGCCACGCACGTCACCATGCTGCAGCGCTCGCCTACATACGTGATTTCCGCGCCGGAAAAAGACCGCATCGCCAACTTTCTACGCCACATCATGCCGGCAATGTGGGCGTACCGGCTCAGCCGCTGGAAGAACGTTGGTTTTATGACGTACATCTACCAGCTCTCGCAGCGCTTTCCCAACTTCGTGAAGAAAGGCATTATCAAGAAAGCAAGCAAGCAACTGGGAACGGATTTTGACGTGGAAACGCATTTCACGCCGCGGTACCGCCCCTGGGAGCAGCGGATGTGTCTGATTCCCGATGCGGACATGTTTGAGGCCATCAAATCGGGCCACGCCAGCGTGGTGACCGACCAGATTGAGACCTTCACGGAGAAAGGCATTCTGCTCAAATCAGGCAAAGAGCTTGAGGCCGATATCATCGTGACGGCTACCGGTCTGGCAATGCAGGCATTTGGCGGAATGGAACTCACGGT
>DASXJO010000730.1:0-2429 GCA_036497385.1 Candidatus Angelobacter sp.
GCCAAAACGGCCAATGTGCGCGAAGCGGAGGCCAGTGCATTCGTCGCTATGAGCGCGCAGGTATTGGGAGCCTTGGACCGTAATCCCAAAGGCGATCCGTTGGAAACAGCGCGGTTGGCGGGAATCATGGCCGCGAAAAAAACCTCCGACCTGATTCCGCTTTGTCACCCCCTGCCGCTTTCACACATTGATGTCGAATTGCGCCAGTGCGAGAATGGGATTGCGATTTCTTCCAAAGTAAAGACGACGGCCGAAACCGGCGTGGAAATGGAAGCGCTGGTGGCGGCCAGCGTTGCCGCGCTTACCATTTACGACATGTGTAAGGCGATCGATAAAGGAATTGAGATTCGAGAAATTGTGTTGCAGAGAAAGTCAGGCGGCAAGAGCGGTGAATATGTTCGACAGAAATAGTCTTTTTAGGTGATTTTGGTTTCCTTCTTGAACCTTCGTGTCCTTCCTGGTTTAAGGTTCGGAAAGCAATAACCACGAAGGACACCAAGGTTCACGAAGGCAGCCGACCGTAACGCTGAACTGATATGCAAAGCGACGTAAAGATCCTGCTGGTGGATGACAACCCGATGGTGTTGGCCATGCTGCGGGATGCGCTCACGCCGCTGGCCAAGGTCACCACTGCCGGCGATGGCGCCGACGCTCTGCTGAAAGCGGTGGATGACGCGCCAGATCTCGTGGTCAGCGACTTCCGCATGGCAGGAATGGATGGACGACAACTCGTCGACAAGCTCAAGAGCCGCTCGACGACCTCGGGGATTTTTGTGGTTCTGATGGCCACCAAGGCGGATATTTCTGAAAAGCTGGCGGTGCAGGACCACCCCGCGGATGATTTTGTCGAAAAGCCTTTTTACCTGAAAGAAGCAATTCACCGGATCAAGCGCGTCATCGATAAGATTGCGCTCGAGAAGATGGCGAAGGCTTCTTCATCAGACGGCGTGGTGCGCGGGAATCTTTCGCAGATGAACGTCATTGATCTCGTGCAATCGCTGGAGATGGGGCGTAAAAGCTGCCTGCTCACGCTTAGCAATAAAGGCGAAAAGTGCGAGATGTATATTGGCGAAGGCCAAGTCTCGCATGCGGAATATGGCGTGCTCAAAGGTGATGCCGCAGTTTTTAAAGTCTTGAGCTGGACTGGCGGTAATTTTCAGATCGACTTCGAAGGCAAAACCAAGCAGCAGACCACTACACTCAACACTCAGGGACTGCTGATGGAAGGTCTGCGCCGACTGGATGAGTCGCGCCGCGATGGTGGCGACCAGTCGGAGGAAGAAGAAGATGTCCTCCTCGACTCCTGAAACCTTTCGCGCCGCGGTGCTAACCATCAGCGACTCTTGCGCCCGAGGCGAGCGTAACGACGTGTCCGGCCCTGCCGTGGCGCAGGTGCTGGAGCAGCACCACTTCTCCGTAATTGAAACCCGCGTCGTGGCCGACGATCATGCTGCGATTCAGAAGGCGATTGTAGAACTCGCGCGCAAGGCGCGGTTGGTTGCCACTACCGGTGGTACCGGAATTTCTGCCCGCGATGTGACACCAGAAGCCACCCGCGCTGTATGCGGGAGAATGCTGGATGGAATTTCAGAACGGATGCGGCGCGAGGGAGAAAAGAAAACGCCATTTGCGGTCCTCAGCCGTGGTGTGTGCGGCATTTACGCCTCTTCAGTAGTGCTGAATTTGCCGGGAAGCCCGGCCGGGGCTGTCGAGTCTCTGCAGGCTGTGATCGACGTTCTGCCGCACGCAATCCAGATTCTTGCGGGAAGAACTGAGCACATGAGCAACTAGTGCCTTCTCCGACTCAGCGGCTGAAGGTCGTCGTCCCAAGGATAGTAAAATCCAATCTTCAATAGCTTCCTCTTTGTGCTAGTCCCCTGATGAAAACGCTCAAGCACATCCTCTCGCGCTACACGGCATTTCTGTGGGCGATCCTAAAGCCTCTGGGGCCGTGGGGAGTATTAGTGGCTGCGGTGCTGGACGGAGCCGCATTCGGTTTGCCGATTGATCTGGTAGTCGGCGGATATGTTTCGCAGAACCATCGACAATGGCTGATTTACGTGTTGCTGGCAGCGGCGGGATCTGCGATTGGCAGCTTGGTTATCTACGCCGTCGGATACGCTGGTGGCGAAGAACTATTGCGCAAACGAGTTTCGGCGGCGCGCTTTGCAAAATTGCACGATGCTTTTGAAAAGCATCCCTTCTGGAGCCTGATGTTCCCCGCAATGCTGCCCCCGCCCACGCCCTTCAAAGGCTTTGTGCTGGCAGCGGCGGTCGCGGAAATGAGCATTAGTCATTTTTTGCTGGCGATTTTTCTTGGCCGCTTCCTGCGCTTTGCGGCGCTCGCGGGTCTGGTAATTTATTTTGGGCCGGGAGCGGTCGCGACTATCCGAATATTTTTCAGCCACCACTTTCACTGGGTGGTGCTG
>DASXJO010000731.1:0-3835 GCA_036497385.1 Candidatus Angelobacter sp.
GCAAGGGACAAGCACAGTAACTTTCGGCGGAATTTCCGCCACACCCACCAACTGGAGCAATACAAGCATTGTTGTTCCTGTTCCCAGCGGCGTAGCGCTGGGTGCGATACCGGTAGTGGTTTCCGTGCCGGGCGCGGGCACCAGCAATTCTTTCACGTTCACTGTGGTGTCGCCGCAGTCCATTTCAGCACTGATATCGCCACTGCCGAACGCCAACGGGTGGAACAACACGAACGTTACGCTTTCTTATGCCTGTTCAGGCGGCGTACCACCGGTGCAGTGTCCCGGATCGCAGATTGTAACAACAGAAGGCGCAAATCAAGTAGTTAGCGCTTCGGCCACGGACGCAAACGGCAACCATGCCTCGGTTGCGGTGACGCTGAATATCGATAAGACCAATCCCGGCATTGCGGCCAGCGTAACTCCGGCCGCGGTGAATGGCGTCGTCACGATTCCGGCAGTTGTCTCGTTCACCTGCAGTGACGCGCTTTCCGGGACCGCGAGCTGTCCAGCGTCAATCAATGTAACCACGGCAGGAGCCAACGAACATTTCAGCGGCACAGCAACAGACAAAGCCGGTAATTCGGCTTCAACCACTCTCACGCTGAATGTGCAGCAGACAGCACTTTCGGTGAGCGCCAGCGCAGCGCCTGCCGCCAACGCGGCGGGCTGGAACAACTCAGATGTGACGGTATCATTCGCATGTGCGGGCGGGGTGCCGCCGCTGCAATGTCCGGCGACGCAAGCGGTGTCAACAGAAGGAGCAAATCAGTCCATCAGTGGGACCGTTACGGACGCTGCAGCGCAGACGGCCAGCACTAGTCTCTCAATCAACCTGGACAAAACGCCGCCAACCGTCACAGCTGTTGCTTCGCCAGCGCCAGATGCCAACGGAATTATCAGGGCAATTTCCGCGACTGTCACATTCACTTGCAATGACAGTTTGTCCGGCGTGGCCCTTTGCCCGTCGCCCGTTACAATAACAACGGCAGGTCTGCAAACCATCAACGGCAATGCAACAGATATCGCAGGTAACACCGCGACGACGAGTATCCAGTTCAACCTGCAGCCATTTCCGCCGCTTCACGTGGTGGCATCCGTAGCACCTGCGCCGAATGCCGCTGGATGGAACAATTCACCCGTTACAGTGAGTTTTGTATGCACCGGCGGGGCTCCGCCGGTTTCATGCCCAACTGCGCAAACTGTCAGCATTGACGGTGCTAACCAGGTAATCACCGGCACGGCCACGGATGCGGTCGGCAGTTCGGTGAGCGCCAGTGCCACTGTCAATCTCGATCAAACTCCTCCGCTGGTGAGCATTACTTCGCCAACAGACGCCAGCGTTACTCAGTCTGTAAATGTAGCCGTGGCAGGATCTTCAACCGACGCGCTTTCCGGACTAGCGACCGTGACCTGCAACAACACACCGGCCACAATTTCCGGGGGAACGTTCAGTTGTTCGGTGCAGATCACGCAAGGCTCTATTTCTATCTCAGTGCAGGCCAGTGACGTTGCCGGCAATAGCTCGACATCGGCGGTCAATGTAAGTCTGCAAGGACCCAAACTGTCGATCACCACTCCCGCGCCGCTGGCATTATTTGCCGCTACCGGAATCACGGTCACGGGAACAGTTGATGATCCCAACGCGGTCGTAACGGTGAATGGCGTTTCTGCGGCCAGCAGTGGCGGAACATTTACTGCCAGCGGAGTTGCACTGCGTGAAGGCGCCAACTCTATTACGGCTACCGGGACCAACGCTGGAGGAGCCGCGAGCACTGCCAGCGTCAATGTAATTCTGGACACCACTCCTCCGACTGTGCGAATTGATTCACCCAGCGACCAGGCTGTTCTGACCTCACCACAGATCTACGTGACCGGCCTCGTCAATGACGTTGTTTCAGGAACAGTCAATGCTGGCCAAGTCAAAGTAACCATCAACGGTGTACAGGCTACAGTCGGCAACCGCAGTTTCATGGCGGAAGATGTGCTGTTGGTTCCGGGCAAAAATGTGATCACGGCGGTCGCCACGGACCGCGCCGGGAACGTCAATCAGAGCCAGATCACGGTGACTCTGCAGGATGTTGGGACGCAGCAAAGACTGTTGTCAGTTTCAGGCAACGCGCAAACCGGCCCTGTGGGATCGACCCTGGCCCAGCCGCTGTCGGTGCAGGCTATCAATTCCCTGGGACAAGCAATGCCGAATGTCCCGGTTACTTTCACTGTAGCCAAGAGCGACGGCCTGCTGACTGCCTTCCCGCAACAGGGACGCCAAATTACCGTGCAGACGGATGGAAACGGGCAGGCAAGCGTGAGCATGCAGTTGGGCTCGCGTGTCGGCAATGGAAACAACCAGGTTTTAGCGACTTCGCCTGGCTTCATTGGCGAGGTCATGTTCTGCCAGACCTCTACCATCGGGACAGCTTCGCAGGTTCATGTGGTCTCGGGTGAGTCGCAGACGGGCGCTCCAGGACAGCCGCTGCCTGAGCCTCTAGTTGCCATTGTTCTCGACGCAGGCGGTAATCCGGTCGCAGGCGTGCCAGTTACTTTCAAAATTGAACAGGGCGGCGGTCTGCTGGATAGCGCTGTTTCCACCACTAAAGTTACTGACGACGATGGGCGCGTTGCGGCAGTGCTTTCACTGGCGCAGGAAGAAGGCATTAACAACAATACCGTCCTGGCTTCCTTTGACGGATTGACGGATACTCCGGCG
The DNA here is from genome assembly GCA_036497385.1 of Candidatus Angelobacter sp. Taxonomy (GTDB): domain Bacteria; phylum Acidobacteriota; class Terriglobia; order Terriglobales; family Acidobacteriaceae; genus Angelobacter. The sequence continues at coordinate 2,711 of DASXJO010000731.1, forward strand.
ACCTTTGTCGCTTCCGGCACAACGCCAAAGAATCCGGCCAACACCGCAGTGAGCGGAATTGTTCTGGATAACGCTAACCAGCCAATTCCAAACGCCACCGCCAGCATTAAAGGTACAAATCTTAGTGCCTTGACTGACGTCAATGGGAAATTCTCAATTCCCGCGGCACCGGTCGGCGCAATCGTTCTGTTCATTGACGGCGCAACCAGCACCCGCCCAGAGACGTTCCCGTTCCTTGAGTTCACGATGGTTACCGTCTCTGGTCAGGATAACCATTTAAATGGCCCAATCTTCCTGCCGCCGCTCGATATGGATAATTCCCAGATCGTGGGTGGCGACGAAGATGTTGTCCTCACGCTGAAGGGAAATCCCGGAGTGGCCTATACGGTGTTTGCGCATTCCGCGAAATTCCCCGATGGTTCCACAACCGGACGGCTGACATTGTCTGCCGTGCATGCAGACAAAGTCCCCATGGCGTTGCCGAATGGGACAACTCCGGCAATCGTAGGCACATTGCAGCCGGCGCGCGTCAAATTCGATCCGCCGATTCGCATTCAGGTGCCGAACACCAGTGGACTGCTGCCCGGCCAGGTCGCCGAGGTTTTCTCGTTCGACCATGATCTGGAGCAATTCGTTTCCGGCGGAACAGCGCGTGTAAGCGAAGACGGTTCAGTGATTGTTTCCGATAAAGGCTTTGGCTTACGTGTTTCAGGATGGCATGCGGTTCCACCGCCGCCGCCGCCGCCGCGCTGCGTCGATGGTTGCAAGAGCGATGAATGCTCTACCAAAAAGTGCGTGAATGGGCATTGCCAGTCCACACCGATCAATGAAGGGCAGGCTTGCGGTGACAAGCAATGCAGTGAGTCGGTCTGTCAGGCGGGAAAGTGCGTCCAAAAGAGCAAGCAACCCAACAACGTCAACTGCAATGATGGCAAGGCCTGTACTGAACATGATCAGTGCAACCTGACTGGCCAATGCGTGGGCGAAAAGATCCCCGACAATATCCCGGTGGAGACAGGGTATTCGACGGAGTTTGGCGACAGTGCGGGCCTGAAGAAGGTTGAAGATTTTTTCAAGAAAGTTTTCGGTGTGCAGGCTCCGGAAGCCAAGATCGTCATTGCTGTA